>NZ_CDRQNY010000002.1:0-172274 GCF_977037065.1 Butyricicoccus sp.
TTTTCTTCCCTTGTATAAATTCCGAGATACATGCTCCCGGAATTTATGAATTTGCAAAGCAAATTCGATTGAATGCGTGCTGCCGCACGAAGCATAAAAATCGAATATTGCTTTTTCGACAAGCTGAAGCCTCGGAGATGTATGCTCCGAGGCTTTTCCTATTGTATCGTACCCGCAGATACGCTATAATAAACCTATCTCCGGAAAGAGAGGGAACCCTGATGTTTGAATGGTTTACAGAATTTATGGAATCGCCGATGGGAAAGCTGATTTCCACGGGAATACTGGCCGTGGCGGTGCTGCTCCTAACGCTGGCGGCGGCCGGACTGGTCAATCGGCTGATGAAAAAGCTGGTTGACCGTCACCGGAAAACGAACAGCAGTATTGCGACTGTCTTAGGATTTGTGCGCTACATAGCGGTTGCTGCGGTGTACTTTGCGGGCGGCATGGTCATCGTAGGTGCGATTCCGGTGCTGTCGAGTGCGGTGCGTACTCTGCTGGCTACCGGCGGTGTGATCGCGGTGGTTGCCGGTCTTGCTGCACAGGAAGCACTCGGCAGCGTGGTCAGCGGCATGATGATCCTTGCATTCAAGCCGTTTAAGATGGGCGATGTCGTGCGCTATGTCGATAATGACATCACCGGCACGGTCGAGGAGATCACGCTGCACCATACTGCGGTCCGCACGTTCGAGAACAAGCGCGTCATCATCCCAAACAGCAAGATGAACAGTGCCATCATCGAGAACGCCGACTATGCGGACAGCAAGGTCTGCGTGTTCCTGACAGTGGGGATTACCTACGAAAGCGACCTCAAAAAAGCCAAAGAGCTGCTCGCCCGCGAGGTGCGGAAGCAGCCGGCCTTCCTCGATATTCGCACCGAGCAGCAGAAAAAGGACGGCGTGCCCGATGTGCCGGTCGTTGTGCTTGAGCTGGCGGATTCCGCAGTTGTCCTGCGTGCATCGCTGTGGGCGAAGGATAACGCCACTGCATTCGCGCTCAAGTGCGCTGTGCTCGAGGGCATTAAGCTTACCTATGACGCGGAAGGCATTGATATTGCATATCCGCACATGCAAGTCGTAAAAAGTGAGGAATGAGGAGGCAGAAGTGAGGAGCGGACGATGATTTCCCGTGTTGTCGGGCGGCCGGTAGTCTCCTGCGCAGCGGTAAACCGCAACCGAAACTCCTGTCTCCTGCCTGTACGAAATCGCAAGATATTGTAAGACAACCACCCGCATTCCTTTTATAATATGGTCAAAGAGCAAAGGGAGGAACATAAGATGAAGAAATTACGCGTTGGTGTAATTGGCATTGGCGACATCAGCAATGTTTACCTGAACAATCTGAAAAAGTATGACGCAGTCGAGGTGGTGGCGTGTGCCTCACGCGGACTGGAGAAGGCACAGCGAAAGGCGGCAGAGCACGGTATTCCCAAGGCATACGCCTCCGGTATGGAGCTGATCGCTGACCCGGATATTGACATTATTCTCAATCTGACAACGCCGCAGGCACATTATGAGTATAATCTGGCAGCCTTGAAGGCAGGCAAGCATGTCTACACGGAGAAGCCGCTGGCGATGACGTTTGAGCAGGGCAGGGAGCTTGTTTCGCTTGCTAAGGAGAAGGGACTGCTGATTGGCTGCGCGCCGGACACCTTCCTCGGCGGTCGCTTGCAGAACATCCGCGAGCTCATCGACAGCGGCAGACTGGGCCGCATCACGGGCGGCGGTGCATGGTTTGTCGGTCACGGGCACGAGTTCCACCATCCGGCTCCGGCATTCTTCTATCAGCCGGGTGCGGGCCCGCTGTACGACATGGGGCCGTACTACGTCACCGCGCTGCTCAGCCTGCTCGGCCCGGTAAAGCGCGTTTGCGCAATGGCCACCAAGGCAGGAGAGACGCGCACCGTGCCGTCCGGCCCGAGCAAGGGACAGGTGCTGCCGGTGGACGTGGATACTCATATCAACGCGATTCTTGAGTTTGTGTGCGGCGCACAGGTGACGCTGACCTGCAGTTTTGACGTCTGGGATTCCGAGCTGCCGCGTATGGAGATTTACGGTACAGAGGGAACCGTTCTCATTGACGAGAAGGACCCGATTTCCGGTCCCAACCTGTTCGGCGGCGATACGCTCATGCGCACGCCCGACCAGTACCGCTGGGCGGATGCCGAGCGCCGTCCGGAGAACGTAAACGCGCCGTGGCCGGTCGTGCCGAACAGCCATCCGTACAATTCGGTCAGCCACGCCGAGAACCCGCGCGGTATCGGTCTGGTGGATCTCGTCTACGCGCTCGAGGAGGGCCGCAAGCCGCGTGCCTCCGGCGAGATGGCGCTGCATTCGCTTGAGGTGATGGAGTGCATCCTCAAGAGTGCACATGAGCACGTCTTCTGTGAGCCAACAACTACATTTGAGCAGCCGAAGCCGCTTGATTGGCAGTAATTGAAGTAAAAGCCAGAGACGAATTTTTCATTCTCAATTACACCGCATGTCTATCTGAAAAAGACACCCCAAGGGGTGTCTTTTTTATTCCGCAAGTCCCATCGTGCCGTTGCCTTGGGTGGTGATGCAGGTCAGATCATCGCGGACATACAGTACGACATCGGGCCGATAATCAGTGATATAGTCAAGGATATTCTCGCCGTCATAGTGACGGTAATCCAGACTGCGCATTTCGTCGCACGAGGTATACAGGATACCCTCTAAGGGGTTCGTGAACGAATCGCCGACGACAAGCACGCGCGGCAGACCGGGACGGTTTGTCTTGATAATGGTTTCGCCAATGTCGCCGCCCATGTAGTAATCGTACATGTTGTTGAAATTCTCATTGACCACCGTGCTGGCAACCGGCTTGCCGTTATCTTCTCGCGTAAAGGGCACGGGTGTGCCGAGCGTGAAGCGGTACAGCTTGTCATCCGTGGGGTACTCGCCGAGCAGTTTGCGGGAGCGGGAACCGAGGAACGGCCGCTCAATCTGCTCGATGGTCACATCGGTGGTGACAGGTGCGTCTATGCCGAGCGTCTGCAGGTGCTCCATAGTGCGCAGATAGGTCTCATACGCGCCGTAAAAGTTGTAGTGATGGTCGGTTTTGCTGTAATATTTCTCCGGATCGGTGCAGAGATAGTCCGCCATGTTCAGACAGTCAATGCCGCGCGCATCCAGTCCGGCGAGAAAGTCCGTGCGCATGGAATCATCCGTGTAGGTGCCGGACGTGAGGTACGACGGATATTTGTACCGCAAGGCACTGCTCTGCTCGGGAATGGACAGATAGACAAACCTTGCACCGACAGTCTCACACGCCGCGCTCACCTGCGAGAGCGCATCCAGTACGGTCTGCATATTTTCATGGTCATAATCGGTGCGCGGCTTGCTGTGATAGGGCAGCAGCGTATCGCCTGCGATAACCGTGTTGCTGACGACCGGATTGTGCAGCGCAAGCTCCTTGCGGACGTTCAGCCGCAGCAGCGGAACACGGCAGGCAAAGTGGTCGCTGATATAGGTTTCCACATTGGAAAAAAACGTGCCGTCCAGCACGGTCTCGACGCTCGGCACCGGAAAGACCGCCAGCCTGCGGTTTTCGTAAAACGAGCCTTTTTCCTTCGGACTGAATACGCTGACAGCCGAAAAAACGGCCAGCGTACCGCAGAACAGCACGGTTTTGACAATATGCTTCGCGTTTTTCATGTCTCAGCCCTCCTCAGAAGCGGAAGTAGATAAATGGGTTGTAGCTGCTGGCGAGCAGGCGCATCATGCACAGTGTGAACAGGACAGCCAGTACCGGAAACTCCAGTATACGCCAGATACGGGTGGACTGGAGACGCGGGAACACCGGCGCGGACAGTACAACACCGAACAGCAGGTAGGGCCAGAACCGCAGCAGATATTCGATTACGAACCGATTGAGCGGCACCGCCGAGGTGAACATGCTGCCGAGATACTGCACTGCCAGTCCCATCGAATCGCTGCGGAAGAACACCCAGCCGATGACGATAAAAAACAGCGCATAGACATGCTGCAGCACGGACGGCAGGCGCGTAATCCATCCGGCGAGGAATTTCTTTTCCAGAATGAGCAGTACGCCGAAGTACAGACCCCACGCCATAAACGTCCAGTTGGCACCGTGCCAGAAGCCGGTCAGTGTCCATACGGCAAGCAGATTGAAAATGTGCCGTGCGGGCGAGCACCGGTTGCCGCCCAGCGGAATGTACACATAGTCGCGGAACCAGGTGGACAGCGAGATATGCCAGCGGCGCCAGAACTCGGTGACCGACTTGCTGATGTACGGGTAGTTGAAGTTTTCGAGGAACGCAAAGCCGAACATCTTGCCGAGGCCAATCGCCATATCCGAGTAGCCGGAGAAATCGAAGTAAATCTGCAGCGTATAGCCAATCGCACCCATCCACGCACCGGCAGCGGACAGCTCGCTCGGTGCATATTTGAATACGCCGTCCGCAATCTGCGCAAATACGTTGGACAGCAGCACCTTTTTGCTGAGCCCGAACAGGAAGCGGCTGATACCCTCGGAGAACTGCGCAAACGAGTGCTTTCGCACGGCAAGCTGCACGTTGACATCGTGGTAGCGTACGATCGGGCCTGCAATCAGCTGTGGAAACATAGAAACGTACAGCGCCAGCGAAAACGGGTCGTGCTGCGGCGGAACCTCCCGGCGGTATACGTCAATGACGTAGCTGAGCGCCTGAAAGGTGTAAAACGAGATGCCGATCGGCATGACAATGCCTGTCACCGGAATACTCAGTCCAAGCAGACTGTCCGCCGTACTAATGAAGAAATTCAGATACTTGAACACACCCAGCAGGCTCAGATTGGCGATAACGCACAAAATGAGCAGTGGTTTTCTGTATGTACTGCGCATGGACAGACCGAACAGGTAGTTCATCAGTATCGAAAAAATTAGCATGCCGATCAGCCTTGGCTCTCCGTAGAAATAAAAGAACAGGCTGAATAAAAGCAGCACCGCGTTCCGCACGCGGATAAATTTCTGCGGCACGATATAATAGCAGAACAGCGTCGCCGGCAAAAAGAAAAATAGAAAAATCAGACTGCTGAAAACCATGTAGCAAACATCCCTGTATGGTAAAATTGCTGTCAGAAAGGCAAAACAACCGACAAAAAGCATCTTTAGTTTACCATGTTCTGCGCGGATTTGCAATCATGCGTCAGATAGCCGCATCGTTTCTGAATTGTTGTTTACTTTTTCCAAGAACTATGCTATATTAAGGATAAGCTATTGGCTGTTTCGATTAAAAGGAGGAAGACAATATGAAAAAGATGAGAATCGCACTGGCATCCATGCTGGTTGCTGCCGGTATTACGGCAACAGCCGGTGCGGCGAACTTCACAAACTGTGCGGACCGCCTGAAGGACGTGGGACTGTTCCAGGGCACTAATCAGGGTTACCAGCTTGATAAGGCACCTACCCGTGCCGAGGCTTCGGCAATGCTGGTCCGTCTGCTGGGCAAGGAAGCCGAGGCGGAAAAGCTGACCTACACCGCACCGTTTACCGATCTGAAGGGCTGGGAAAAGCCGTATGTGCAGTACCTGTACGATAACGGCCTTGCCAACGGCATGAGCGCGACTGCCTATAACCCGACCGGCAAGTGCTCTGCACAGATGTATACCACGTTCCTGCTGCGCGCACTCGGCTACTCGGATGCCAAGGGCGATTTTACCTATGCCAAAGCACTGGATTTCGGTGAGCAGGTTGGTCTGGTGGACGATGTCAACTGCAGCACCAAGAATTTCCTGCGTGACAACGTAGTTGCAATGAGCCTGACCGCGCTTGATACCGATGTCAAGGGCAGTGACAGCATTCTGCTCGATAAGCTGGTTGCAGACGGTGCGGTTGACAAGACCAAGGCTGCTTCTCTGGGCGCATTTTTCGCAGACGCGGACACATTCAACACCGCTGCGAAGAACACCTCGGCGGAATCCAAGATGGCTATGGATATGAACATCAAGGCAAGCGTTAAACTCGGCACCACCAAGCTGCTCGATATGTCCATGCCGATGACGATTAAGGCCGATATGAACCTCAAGGAGCTGGACAAGTCCGTGATGGCATTTGGCGGCAAGCTGAACATGACGATCGACCCGTCTTTGGCGAACGGCGGCGATACCAGTATTTCGCAGGATATTAACTATTACTTCACCAATGGCACTTACTACATGGATATGGGTGCACAGGGCAAGTACAAAATGGCGATGTCCTTTGATGATGTGCTGAACGGCATGGAGATTTCTGCTATGAACAGTTCTGTTCCGGTCAGCGCGATCGAGAGCATTACCAAGGGCAGCGGCGGTATGACCGTTAAGTACAACATGAACAGTGTCTTCAGTTCCGACCTGTTTGACGAGCTGCTCGGCGGCATGCTGGACGGTGTTTCCATCAAAACCCGCGATATGAATGTTACCGCGAAGGCAGTCAATGGCATGCTTACCGATACCGCGATTTCCGGTACGGTTGATATTACAGCAGAGGGCGAGACCATCAGCGCAACTCTGAACGCAGCCGCTAAGGTAACCGCTACCGGCGATGCGGTTAAGATTACGCTGCCGACCGATCTGAGCAGCTATGTCGATCTGCCGACCGAGATTAACTGACGGCTTGACAATTCTGCATCTTTTATGATAAACTTATCTCACTAAAATTTGTGTGGATTTTTACAGCATCTCAAGATGTTCTTTTTCGCCGCACGACCGGGATTCCGGTCGTGCGGTTTTTTATTTGCACAAAAGGGAGGAACCGAACGTGAACCAACGCTTTATGCGGGAAAAGCCGATACTGCCGCTGCTGCTCTCAATGGCGCTGCCGATGGTGGTTTCCATGCTGGTGAACTCGCTGTACAACATCATCGACAGCCTGTTTGTTGCAAAAATAGGGGAGGACGCGATAACAGCGCTGTCACTGGTCTATCCGGTGCAGAATTTGATAAACGCGCTCGCTATCGGCTTCGGCGTGGGCATTAACGCAGTGATTTCGTATCATCTCGGTGCCGGTGAGATCGACAAGGCAGACGCGGCGGCGACGCGCGGTATTGCGTGCTCAGTTGTTCACGGCGTAGTGAGCATGATCGTGTGCATCACCGTTATGCCGCGTTTCCTGCGGCTGTTCACGGATTCTGAGCAGGTAGCGGAGATGGGTACGCAGTACGCGTCTATTGCGTTCGCGTTCTCGGTGATTATCATGGTCGGTCTCGCGTTCGAGAAGATTTATCAGGCGATGGGCCGCATGCAGGTGACCATGACGGCGCTGCTGTTCGGCTGTGTGACAAATATCGTGCTGGATCCGCTGCTCATCTTCGGTATCGGGCCGTTCCCGCAGCTCGGCATGCGCGGCGCGGCACTCGCCACCGGCATCGGCCAGCTGGTAACGCTGGTATTCTATCTGGTGATATATCGGCTGCGGCCGGTGTCCGTGCATATCACACGCAAGGGGCTGCACGGTACTCGAGGCATCACGGCACGGTTGTATGCGGTCGGCATTCCGGCGGCACTCAATCTGGCGCTGCCGTCATTGCTCATCTCGTGTCTGAATGCGCTGCTGGCTGAGCTCAGTCAGGCGTATGTGGTCGTGCTCGGCATCTATTACAAATTGCAGACTTTCCTGTATTTGCCTGCGAGCGGCATTATTCAGGGTATGCGTCCGGTGATCGGTTACAACTACGGTGCGGGTGAGCGGGAACGCGTCAGCCGTATTTTTCAGGTAGCGCTTGCGCTGTGCGCGTGCATTATGATGATCGGCACGGTGCTGTGTCTGGCGTTCGCGTCTCCGCTGATGGCACTTTTCACCGAAAATGTCCGGACGGTGGTCATCGGTGCACATGCGCTGCGCATTATCTGTGTGGGATTTCTTGTTTCGGCGGTTTCGGTTACGGCGTCCGGCGCACTGGAAGGACTCGGAAAGGGTACGGCGTCGCTCGTGATTTCGCTGTGCCGGTATACCGTGGTCATTCTGCCGATCGCGGTCGTGCTGTGTAAGATTATGGGTGCGAATGGCGTCTGGCATGCGTTCTGGGTGACGGAGTTTATCTCGGCAGGAGTGGCATTGGTCGCTTGGAAGCGAGTGTAACTGCGCTGACGCCTGCCGCGCCCGCGGCGGTGGGCAGTCGGGTTACTACAGCGTTTGTTTCGCAACATATTCGCAGTTCACAGATACATTACTGCTACACATACGGACTGCTCTGCGCAGAGCGCGGCATAATCGTGCCGCGCAATTCGTTAGCGCGTTATGATAGATAGGGCCTGCGAAGATAAATTGTATCAAACGCCTAATCCGTAGGTGCCGTGCGGTATAACGTGTTAAAGAGTTTCGCAGCACGGGTATCCCTGTGGGACCGTCTCTTGCCCTTTGGGCAATTCACCTTGTGTTGCGCCTGCTTGAAGTAGCCGACCTGTGTAGCATAACACTATCTGACCCTGCGAATAGACTGCGAAAGCTACAGAAGAAAAAAACCTCTGCTGTTCCCCTGTTTCGAAGCGGTCGCCGCTCTCCGATTTTCGCCGGACTATCTAAACAAGGGAAAGGTAGAAGTTCAAAGGGGGAGGGCACTCATTTAATCCGCGCACGGCGCGGAAACAATGTTTAGCAGCTTACGGGCAAACCGCAGGTATCACTTTCTCGTTATCCCCACGATGGGCGCCGCGACGTTCCCGCTGTCCCTGTGGGCGGCGAATCCCCCGCTGAATCTCAGTGAAAAACACACCGCCCGTCAGGGGCGAACACGCTTGCGCAGTTCGTGTGTCCCGGTCAATCGGTGCAGGGAAACGACAGCTTTCCTATTGACACAGTAGGCATTCCCCGCTATACTTATAATTAAGCGAAAAACTGCACGAAAGGGAGAAAAAACTTGCTCAATCAATTTTCGAGAACCGAGCTGCTGCTTGGCAAGCAGGGCATGGAGCGCCTGTACAACGCGCGTGTTGCGGTGTTCGGCATCGGCGGTGTAGGCGGCTACACGGTAGAAGCGCTGGCGCGTTCGGGTGTCGGTACACTTGACCTCATCGACGATGATAAGGTGTGCCTGACCAACATCAATCGCCAGATCATCGCTACCCGCAAGACGGTCGGTCAATACAAGGTAGAGGCCGCCGCCGAGCGTATTCACGATATCAATCCGGACTGCAAGGTCAACATTTACAAAACCTTTTACACGCCTGAGACCGCTTCTCAGTTCGATTTCACCCAGTATGACTACGTAGTGGACGCCATCGACACCGTAACCGGCAAACTCGAGCTGATCGAGCAGGCAACCAAGGCCGGTACGCGCATCATCAGCTGCATGGGTGCAGGCAACAAGATTCACGCCGACAAGCTGGAAGTGACGGATATTTATAAGACCTCCGGCTGTCCGCTCGCGCGTGTTATGCGCTATGAGCTGCGCAAGCGCCGCATCCGCAAGCTCAAGGTCGTGTACTCCAAGGAGCCGGCTATGACGCCCATCGATGATATGGCGATCAGCTGCCGCCAGAACTGCATCTGTCCGCCGGGCACTGCCAGAAAATGCACACAGCGCCGACAGGTTCCGGGCAGCACGGCGTTTGTGCCTGCTGTTGCGGGTCTTATCATTGCAGGTGAAGTTGTTCAGGACCTGACCGGCGTGGAGAATAAAGGATAACACAGGCAAAAAACCGTCATCTCAAATGCAGAGATGACGGTTTTTGTTACTCTTTGACAATATTTGCAGCCAATGCCGCGTCAAACTCCGGCCAGCACCGCTTGAGGATAGCCGGTTTGCCCTCGGCGTTGATAAAGCAATGGCGGCTGTCGCCGGTACAGCGCAGCGTGCCGGTCGCCTTGTCGTAGACATCATAGTGCAGCGTCATGCGCACGCCGTTGTACTGCGTGATAGATGCTTCGATTCGCACGGTTTCGCCGAATTTCGACATGGTTTTGTACTGGCAGGAGACCTCCAACACCGGACCGCTGTAACCGGCCTCTTCAATGCGGTCGTAGCCGAAGCCGAGCTGCTCGAGCAGATCCACGCGCGCCTCCTCGAACCAGCGGATGTAGTTCGAGTGGTGGACGATGCCCATGCCATCGGTTTCATAGTATTGGACTTTGTGCTCACAGGGGTTCATAAAAACACCTCGTTATTGGAAGAAAGTGAGTTGCGAAGTTTTTGGATTGCAAGTTTGTTCTTTGACGTTAAAGAATATTTGGATAGATCATGAAAAGACAATTCATAGGAGCTATTATAGAAACCACGCTCTGTATAAATTTCTGTTGTAGGTGCTCCTGTTATAAATAATCAAGATTATTGTAGGAAACGGCACAAAGATGCGAACAAAATGAGTCGTTCGCATATACAAAGATCAAGCATGCGTGACTATTGACAGGATCAAACTCGGTTCGATATACACTGAAAGAAAGTCTATTTCGCTGGCAAATATGAGCAAGATGACAATCAAGCTGTGAGAAATCGGCAGTCTCCAATATTATTGGGGAAAATGCAGGAGTATCTCGTAGAATTTGCCGCCAATATGGGGATGAACTGATATATCCTAAAATGTCTTGCATTATGCGCTTATAGTATTTTTAACCGCTTTTTCATATTGTATTTTTCATATTGTATTTATTGATAGGAAAGCGCCCTCGTTGAGGGCGCTTTCTGCACAGGCTTTACTTAAAGTATTTCACGCCGTTTGCAAACAGCGGCTGATACTTTTCGCCGTAGATATTCTTGCCGACAAACGGGCTGTAACGCTCGGTGTGACCCATCTTGCCGAGCACACGGCCGTCCGGAGAGGTGATACCCTCGATGGCGCACATGGAGCCGTTCGGGTTCCACGCGATGTCCATGGACGGATCACCGTTCAGATCGGTGTACTGGAACGCTACCTGACCGTTCTTGATCAGGTCGTCGATGACGTTCTGCGGTGCTACGAAGCGGCCCTCGCCGTGCGAGAACGCGATGGAGTGCAGGTCGCCGACATTGCAGGAGGACAGCCACGGAGACTTAACCGACGCAACGCGGGTGGTAGCGTAGCGGCTCTGGTGGCGGCCGATGAGGTTGAAGGTCAGCGTCGGATCGTCGCCGGTCATCTCGTCACGGATTTCGCCGTAGGGAACCAGGCCCAGCTTAATGAGCGCCTGGAAGCCGTTGCAGATGCCGAGCATCAGACCGTCGCGCTTGTTCAGCAGCTCGTGGATGCTGTCCTTGATGCCTGCGTCGCGCAGGAAGGACGCAATGAACTTACCGGAACCGTCCGGCTCGTCACCGCCGGAGAAGCCGCCCGGCAGGATAACCATCTGCGCCTTACGGATGGAGTTTTCGAGCTGCTCAGCGCTCTCGCGGAGGGCATCCGCGGAGAAGTTGCGGACTACGACGATCTCAGCTGCGCCGCCTGCATTCTCAACCGCACGGGCGGTGTCGTACTCGCAGTTGGTGCCTGGGAATACCGGAATAACGGCCAGCGGCTTTGCACTCTTGACCGCCGGAGCGGCAGCATTGCGCTCGGTAAAGGAAACCTTGGTCAGATGCTCGTCGGAAGCAGCTGCCTTGGTCGGAAATACGCTCTCGAGCTTGCCTTCGAAGGCAGCCGTCAGCTCGTCAAGCGTTACGGACTCACCGGCAACCGTGATCTTCTCGTCGTCGGTGGTGTGGCCGACCAGCCAGTAAGCCGGGAGTTCGGATGCGGCTTCGATCAGAATGCCGCCGAAGTTCTTGAGGTACAGCGCGTCAGCCGGGAAGGAATCGTCCATCTTAAAGCCAATTTTGTTGCCGAGCGCCATTTTGCACACGCCCTCAGCGATACCGCCGGTGGACAGCGCCCACGCGGAAACCGCCTTGCCGGACGCAATCAGGTTTGCGACCTCGTTCCACATGAACTTGAGCGTGGTGTAATCCGGCGTGCCGTCCTGATTGTACGGTGCATCGAAGAAGTAAACCGGATGACCTGCCGCCTTGAACTCAGGAGAGATCAGGCGGGAAGCGTCCTGCGGCGCGATAGCGAACGAAACCAGCGTGGGCGGTACGTCCATATCGTCGAACGAGCCGCTCATGGAGTCCTTGCCGCCGATGGCTGCCAGACACAGGTTCTCCTGTGCGGTGTATGCGCCCAGCAGGGCGGACAGCGGCTTGCCGAAGCGCTTCGGGTCCTTGCCGAGACGCTCAAAGTACTCCTGGAAGGTGAGGTAAGCGGTCTCAAAGTCACAGCCCGCTGCGACCAGCTTTGCCACGGATTCGATTACCGCGGAGGATGCACCGAGATACGGGTTCTGCTCGGTGAAGTAGGGGTCAAAGCCGAACGCCATGACAGAGGCGGTTTCGCACTGACCGTTCAGTGCCGGCATGGTAGCCGCCATGACCTGCGTCGGGGTCAGCTGATACTTGCCGCCGAAGGGCATGAATACCGAACTTGCGCCGATGGAGCCGTCGAAACGCTCGACCAGACCGCGCTCGAGGCAGATGCCGAGGGTAGAGGCGTGGTTCAGCAGCTTTTCCTTCTCGGAATTGCCTGCCGGAGCGCAGGAGATGGACGGAGTCGGCAGTGCGCCAACCTCTGCGTCAACGTGCTTGGAGCAGCCATTGGTGTTGAGGAAATCACGGGAAACATCCACGATCTTAACACCGTTCCAGGTCATGCACAGGCGGTTCTTGTCGGTAACGGTTGCGACAACAACAGCCTCGATATTTTCCTTGGCAGCTGCGGCAATAAAGGCGTCTACGTCCTTTGCACGGACAACGACAGCCATGCGCTCCTGCGACTCGGAGATGGCCAGCTCGGTGCCGTCCAGACCGTCGTACTTCTTCGGTACGGCATTCAGATCGATGTCAAGGCCGTCGGCCAGCTCGCCAATGGCAACCGATACACCGCCCGCACCGAAGTCGTTGCAGCGGCGGATCATGCGGGTGACATTGCCGTCGCGGAACAGGCGCTGGATCTTGCGCTCTTCCGGCGGATTGCCCTTCTGGACCTCTGCACCGCAGGTCTCGAGGGATTCCTCGGTGTGCTTCTTGGAGGAGCCGGTTGCACCGCCGCAGCCGTCGCGGCCGGTCTTGCCGCCGAGCAGGATGACGATATCGCCCGGCTCGGGTACCTCGCGGATGACGTTCTCCAGCGGAGCCGCGCCGACAACAGCGCCAATCTCCATGCGCTTTGCGACATAGCCCGGATGGTAAATCTCGTGTACGAGGCCGGTAGCAAGGCCAATCTGGTTGCCATAGGAGGAGTAGCCCGCAGCAGCGGTCTGGCACAGCTTGCGCTGCGGCAGCTTGTGCTCGAGGGTCTCAGAGAGCGGCACGGTCGGGTCGCCCGCGCCGGTTACGCGCATTGCCTGATAAACGTAGGAGCGGCCGGACAGCGGATCGCGGATCGCACCGCCGAGGCAGGTAGCAGCACCGCCGAACGGCTCGATCTCGGTCGGGTGGTTGTGGGTTTCGTTCTTGAACATAAGCAGCCAGTCCTCGTAGTGACCGTTCACGAGCGCCTTCACCTTAATGGAGCAGGCGTTGATCTCCTCGGACTCGTCAATGTTCTTCAGGTAGCCGCGCTTCTTGAGCACCTTAGCCGCGATCGTACCCATGTCCATCAGCGTTACCGGACGCTTCGCAGCCTTTTCCTCGCCGTAGACTTCTACGCGGGCAGCCATGTAGCGGTCAAATGCGTCCTGCACCATCTGATCTTCGAACTTTACGTCATCGATCTGGGTGAGGAAGGTGGTGTGGCGGCAGTGGTCGGACCAGTAAGTATCGACCATGCGAACCTCGGTGATGGTCGGGTCGCGCTTTTCGGTGTCGCGGAAGTAGGTCTGCAGGAACTTGAGGTCGTCCAGATCCATCGCCAGACCCATATTATGCAGCAGGTCAGAGAGAGCCGTCTCGTCCATGTGAGTAAAGCCGACAACCGATGCCACGCTGGTCGGGATAGCGTACTCTACCTTGAGGGTTGCAGGCTTAGCCATCGAAGCCTCGCGGGTGTCTACGGGGTTAATCAGATAGCCGCGGATCTTGTCCATGTCCTCAGCAGTGAGTTCGCCTTCCAGAACGTAAATTTTAGCGGCTGCAACGGTCGGGCGTTCGCCGCCGGTGAGCAGCTGGATGCACTGTGCGCAGGAATCGGCGCGCTGATCGAATTGACCGGGCAGCGGCTCTACCGCAAGGATGGTGTGAGCGCCTTCCGGACGGGGAAAGTCCTCGTCATAGCACACATCAGCCATAGGCTCGGAGAATACGATGCCTTTTGCCTTCTCGTAGGTCTCAGGTGCAAGTCCCTCTGCGTCGTAGCGGCAGAGATAGCGCACATGAGTCAGGTTTTTGATTTCCAACAGGTCGTGCAGGCTGGAGAACAGGCTGCGTGCTTCGACATCGAAGCCGTTTTTTTTCTCGGAATAACAACGATTGACGCTCATGATCGTGTTCGCTCCTTTATTGCATGATACTTCTATTCTACATTTTTCACACAGATAAATCAATCGGTGAGGGCGACAAAATATTGTTGATTTCGATGGAGAAGTTTTCTATACCGTTAGAACAAATTCGTAATCAGGCATTCGTAAGCAGTAATTGACGGTGTGGTGCAGCCTTCTTCGTATGGTTATATCCTATAAAAATGGCAGCCGCAGGATGTGACAAAATGCAGCAGTGGGAAGAAGATGAAACCGTGAGGTGATCTCCGCTCCTCACTCTTTTCTTTCAATTTCCAAAGAGGTGTGATATAATGTAAATCAAAAGGAGGGCGACTGTACATGCCGCCCTCGTATTCAAAAAGACGGCGCCGTGCAAACCGGTTGAACACACAGGCGCGTCTGGTATCAAATTATGCCGCGGAACACTCTGCGGTTACAGGAGGAACTGTTATGGAAATCAAGCTCTCACCGTCTATTCTGTCCGCAGATTTTGCAAATCTTGCACGCGATATTAAAATTGCCACCGATGCCGGTGCGGAATACGTTCACGTTGACGTTATGGACGGTCACTTCGTGCCGAATATCACCATCGGCGCTCCGGTGGTTAAGGCGCTGCGCAAGGCGACCGACAAGGTGCTCGATGTACATCTGATGATCTCGGACCCCGATCAGTATCTGAACGACTTCATCAAGGCCGGCTCGGATATTATCACCGTACACTACGAGTCCAACGGTGATACGCTCGAGCAGCTGAAGAAAATCCGCGCAGCCGGTGTCAAGGCAGCCTGCGTTATCAAGCCGAAAACCCCCGCTGAGGTGCTGTTCCCGCTGCTGCCGTACTGCGATATGGTGCTCATCATGACCGTTGAGCCGGGCTTTGGCGGTCAGGGCTTTATCCCGGAGTGCATGGACAAAATCAAGGCTGTCCGCGCGGAAATCCAGAAGAACGGCTATAAGTGCGAACTGGAGATCGACGGCGGTGCAAAGCTGAACAATACCGCCGACATCGTAGCCGCCGGTGCAGACGTTATCGTAGCAGGTTCTGCCGTGTTCGGCGGTGACATTGCAGCCAATGTCAAGGGCTTCCATGAGGTGTTCAAGGAAGGCGCGGCCAAGGCAGCCTGGAGCAAGTAACCATATAAGTGTGAACAACCCCCAATCGTTAGTCTGTCTGACCGTTGGGGGTTTCCTAATAGAGATGAGGGATAAAATGAACGAACTGACAAAGCGAATCGTTTCGTGTGTGCTGCTGATGATGATCGGACTCGGGTGCTTTTTCGGTATCTCGGGATGGCAGTCCTCACCGGAGACGCACCGGACGAGCATTGAATACTTAAACGAAAAACAGGCGACTGTGATGAAGCTGACTGCAGCTTCCACGGCAGCGTCCGCAGCTGTTTCGGCTCTGCCGGGAGACACAGGTAGCGCCATCGCGGAAAAGCTGGCTGATCTCACGTCGGATTTTCTGATCGTGCTGTGTGCCATTATGTTAGAGAAATATCTGCTCACCATTACCGGATACGCGGTTTTTCGGTTTATTTTACCGGCAGCGTGCGTGCTGCTCATCGTTCGTCAGTTCCGCAGCAGTGAGATTCTGGCGAAACTCGCATTCAAGCTGGCACTGTTCGGCATGGCGGTTTGGCTTGCTGTTCCGGGCGGTATCACAGTATCGCGCATGATCGAGGCCACCTATGCAACCTCGCTGTCGCAGACCATTGAGGACACGCAAAGTGCAGCGGATGCTATCGATACCAGTGCGGGTTCAGACTCGGATTCGGACAGCGAAAAGAGCGGTTTCTGGTCGGGTATCACGTCCTCGGTGCAGAATGCGGTCTCCGGCGTGACGGAAAAGTTTGAAAAACTGCTCAGCAATGTCATGGAGGCACTCGCTGTGCTGATCGTTACCTCGTGTGTGCTGCCGGTGCTCGTGCTGCTGTTCCTGCTGTGGATTGTGAAAATGCTCACCGGGATTGACTTCAATCTGCCGAAGCGGAAATCAACGGAGTAATTAAGAGTGGAGATCGGAGAGTAAAGATGACGTAGCGATTTACCCTTCTTCACATGATTCTATCTTGTTATTAAAGGTATACCATAGGGGACGCTGGCTTGGCACATCGCCTGTAACTCATCTGCATAGACCTAACCGCAGGGGAGACCATTGGTCTCCCGAGCAGCATAAACTCAAACACTTCCTAAAGGGAGTGACAAACGTGGGTTTCAAATCTTGTCAGACCTGCAAGGTCAATCCGTCTCAAACCGGCAGATGTAAGACCCTGTCGAAATAATAAAACCGCCTGCAAAGGCGGTTTTATTATGTATTTTCCATGGTAAATTGATGTTGCGGGTGTTATTTTACGCTGTGTTTCATCTGGTATATGCATACGCCTGCATTTACAACAGCCGCCAACAGGAACAGTACGACTGCGCAGAACCGAATAGCGAACGATGTATCCAGAAGGGCGCTGAAATCCTGTGCATATACGCGGACATTGTACTCAAAAATCTGTCCGAGCAGCGCCAGTGAGCACAAACCCATACTGACCGCTGCAAACAGCAGCGCATTTTTCTGTTTGGCTAGTGCAATGAGCGGCAGTACAAGTGAAAGTATACCGCAGGTCAGGCTTCCCACAGAGCACATCACCGAAATTGAAATTGTAGTGGACATTTTTTGTCTCCTCCTTCCTTTGTGAGCAGTATAACACATTATGGGTGGAATAGAAAGGACAATATTACGCAGCCAATAAACCCTCACGTTAATTCCTAACGCTTAATTACTAATTCAGCATTGACAGAACCGCCCACAGAGGGTATACTGTATGTAGAAATTAACACACTATTAAAAAGTGTTTTGAAAAGAGGTGCGCCATGGCAGACACAGGAAAACTCAAGCGGGAGAACACAGCTCTGCTTCGGCAGGCGATGCAGCACGGCTCTGCCGGCAAGAACGATCTTGCGCGGCTGACACATCTCAGCTTTCCGACCGTCAGCCGCATTGTGGATGAGATGGTCGAGCGCGGAGAAGCGCAAGAAATCGGCACAGCAGCCTCCACCGGCGGACGCTGCGCCATGCAATACCGGCTGAACCCGCAGTACCGGCTGTTCCTGTGTCTGCGACTGGAGCAGGACACGCTGCACTGGTTTGTGTGTGACCTCGACGGTACACCGCTCGAACAGGAACAGCAGACCTGCTCCGGCGATGTGCGCGAATTTCTCGACACGCTTCTGATGCGTGTTAGGGCGCGTTACCCGCGGCTTGCAGCGGTGGTACTCGGCTTTGCGGGAACGATGCATAACGGCATCGTCACCGAGAGTTTCGGCTACCCTGAGCTGCGGGGCGTAAGCCTTAGCGCGTATCTTCACGATAAAACCGGTCTGCCGTGCATGGCGGCCCGTGATATGCAGGTCGTGGCTGCAGGCTACGCGGCGCAGTACACGCCCGCACCGAAAGCCGCTGTGTGCATTTACATCGGCAAGCTGGGTGCAGGCGCAGGTATCGTGCTGAACGGAAAGGTCTGGGGCGGTGCCGCAGGCTTTGCCGGAGAACTGCATTATCTTCCAATCGAACACAATCTCGAATACGCGCAGAATCACTTTGCAGGCGCGGATATAAGCGACTATTTCACCAAGGTCATCTGCGGCTGTGCGGCGCTCATCAATCCGGACAGGGTGGTGCTGTATGCCGATTCCCGTCTGACCGATAAGGCATCGCGGATACGCGAAAGCTGTGCGCAGGCGCTGCCGGAGCAGGCTATGCCGACCATAGAGCTGTCTCAGTCCTTCGAGCAGGACTATACCCGAGGGTTATTTACCTTGGCGAAAAAGATGGAGGAAACCACATGAAATACTTTGTTTTTGACATTGACGGCACGCTGATCGACTCCTCAAAGGTAGATCAGTGGGCCATGCACACTGCACTTGCCGAGTTCGGCTATGAGTTCACCTACGAGCAGCTGATCTTCTCCTTCGGTATGCCGGGCAGACGAGCATTGGCGAAATTAGGCATTCCGGCCGAGCGGGTTGAGCCAATCATGGCTCGCTGGGAAGCGCTGGCGTATGACCGTCTGGACGAAATCCCGATGTACGACGGCATTCCCGAAACGATAGAGGAACTCAGAAAATCCGGCTGTTCGTGTGGCATTGTCACCTCGCGGACACGTTTGCAGCTCAAGCAGGGGATTGAACCCATCGGCTTCACACCGTGGTTTGATGAGATCATCTGCGCGGATGATGTCGAGCATCCCAAGCCTGCGCCGGACGCTCTGCTCGAGTGTCTGCGTCGGTTCGGCTGTAAACCCGAGGACGCCGTCTATATCGGTGACAGCGAATATGATATGCAGTGCGCGAAAAGTGCAGGCGTCAAGAGCGTCCTCGCCCTGTGGGGGTGCTCCGAGGCGGAGAAGTTAATGTCGGATATGAGGTTTGAACATCCGGCAGAGATTCTGTCGCTCAGATAAATATAATTGTATATGCTTAGGGGCGGACCAATGTGTCCGCCCTCTCTTTCTGGTCTGTTCCTTGTTGTGGGTATAGGCAAAAAGAAACCCTTCCTCATTACGAGAGAGGGTTTCCTTTTGCACAGATTTACTCGGATTTATGCAGCAGATCCATAAATTCTTCGCCGGTGATGGTTTCTTTTTCCAGAAGGAAGTGCGCCAGACGGTGCAGGGCATCCATATTATTCTGCAGGATGCCGATGGCCTTCTCGTGCGCGGTCTTGACGGTGGCAATCACTTCCTCATCAATTTTCGCAGCGGTCTCCGCCGAGCAAGCGAGCGCGGTATCACCCGACAAATACTGATTCGTTACGGTCTCGAGAGCAACCATATCGAACTTGCGGCTCATGCCGTAGCGCGTGATCATCGAGCGCGTCAGCTTGGTGGCCTGCTCGATGTCGTTGGATGCACCGGTGGTAATCGAGCCGAAAATCAGCTCCTCGGCTGCACGGCCGCCGGTGAGCGTTGCCACCTTGTTCAGCAGCTCGTCCTTGCTCATCAGATTGTGCTCGCCCTCATCCACCTGCATGGTGTAGCCGAGTGCACCCGAGGTGCGCGGCACAATGGTAATCTTGGTGACAGGCGCGGAGTCGGTCTGCTTGGCCGCCACCAGTGCGTGACCGATTTCGTGATACGCAACGATCTCCTTCTCCTTGGCGCTGAGTACGGCGTTCTTGCGCTGCGCACCGGCAATGACGGTCTCGACGCTCTCATCCAGATCGGCCTGAATGACGCTGTTTCGTCCCAGACGAACGGCACGCAGAGCCGCCTCGTTGATAATGTTGGCAAGGTCAGCACCGGAAGCGCCGGAGGTTGCTCGGGCAATCGAGTTGAAGTCGATATTGCCGGACATGTGAACATCCTTAGCGTGCACCTTCAAAATTGCGATACGACCCTGCAGATCGGGCAGCTGCACCGGAATCCGGCGGTCAAAACGGCCCGGACGCAGCAGAGCCGGGTCAAGCGACTCCGGACGGTTGGTCGCCGCCAGAATAACGACGCCTTTGGTGCCGTCAAAGCCGTCCATCTCGGTCAGCAGCTGGTTGAGCGTCTGCTCGCGCTCGTCGTTGCCGCCCATGCCTGCGCCGTCGCGCTTTTTACCGATGGTATCAATCTCGTCGATGAACACGATGCATGGTGCTTTTTCGCTGGCCTGTTTGAACAGATCGCGCACCTTGGCCGCGCCCATGCCGACGAACATTTCGACGAACTCCGAGCCGGAAATCGAGAAGAACGGCACATGCGCTTCACCGGCAACGGCTTTCGCCAACAAGGTCTTGCCGGTGCCCGGAGGGCCGACCAGCAGTGCGCCCTTCGGCAGCTTTGCACCGATGGAAGCGTACTTGTTCGGGTTGTGCAGGAAGTCCACGATCTCAGTGAGGGCCTCCTTGGCTTCATCCTGACCGGCGACATCAGCAAAGGTCTTGCCGGTCTCGGTCTCGGCGTAAATCTTGGCGTTGGATTTGCCGAAGCTCATCATGTTGCCGCCCATGTTCTTCATCATCTTTTTCTGCAGCCACTGACCGACCGCGATAATGAGCACAATTGGCACAACGTAGCTGATGAGCATGCTCAGCAGGGGAGAGGTCTGGGTCGGAATCTCGGCAGCGAACTTGACATTGGCCTTCAGCAAGCGGCCGACCAGCTCGTCATCCGGGAAAATGCCGGTCTTGTAGAGTGCGTCCTTGCCCTTGTCATTGGTGGCCTCAAAGGTAATTTCCTGATCCTGCTTGTCGTAGGCGATGGTCTGCACCTTGCCGTCGTCCACCATGGCGATGAACTCGTCGTAGCCGACCTCGATAACCTGCCGCTGCAGCAGGCTCGGAAACAGCAACCAGTTGAGCATCATAAGCACGAGCAGCATGACCGCATAATAGAAGATCAGCGGTTTTTTAGGGTTTTTCGTCCCTTTTGGGTTGTTATTCATGTGAGTTTCGTCCTTTCGAGTAAATCGTTGAGGTTTTGCTGCATCTTGCGCATCACACCACACAGGGTCTGCATTTCCTGCTCGGAGATGCCCTGCTGCAGTGTCAGCGCAAAGGTTTCGCAGCGGTGATGGAGCGTTTTGGCAGCAGCGTGTCCTTCATCAGACAGGTGCAGGTGCACCAGACGGCGGTCATTCTCGTCGCGTACGCAGTAGAGCAGACCGCGTCTCTGCAGTCCGTCCACACTGCGCGTCACCAGCGGCTTGGAAACGTTCCACGCCTGTGCAATGACAGTTGCGGTGTCCTGCTCGGGCGCGTTGCGGTACAGAAACAGCAGCACGAACATCTCATTTGGCGTAAAGCCGCAGTTTTCGGTCAGCTCGCGGAAGCAGCTGCGGTACAGCTGACCCGCGTGGAACGCATCGGCGGCAAAATCATGGGGAGAGCCGGGCATGCGGTGTCCTCCTTTCGGCAAACGGTTTACTTGTAAACTATAATAGACCGAAAGCGAGCGAACGTCAATCGTCCAAATGTGAACATTCTGAAAATTCAGACATTCTCAATTCTTCATCCGAAACAAAAAAGACGCCGAGAAACTCTCAGCGTCTTTCTGCGGTTTACTTCATGGTACCGCGGGTGCCCCAGTTGGAGAACTCGGAGTACGTCAAGTAAATGCTGTCATCGTGCAGACCGGTGTGCAGCTCGACAGCATCAAACAGTGCCTTGGTCAGCGCCTTCTTGTTCTCAAACTCGGTCGAACCGTAGCAGCGAACATCAACGTACGCCAGCTTGCGCTTCTCGCCTGCAAAGTACATGGTGTGGTTGTCGGAAATGTCAACCATCAGAGCAGCCTCGGTCTTGCCCGGAATCAGGGAAATCTTCTGGCCGATGGTCTTCTTCAGCTCGTCCTTCTGCTCGTCGGACAGGGCCTTGGAGGTGGTAACAGCAATATACGGCATGGGTATATCCTTCTTTCTTTTGAATTGGGCAATACAGCACTGCCCGTGATTTATTTTATTGTAGCACATCGGTCGCTGTTTGCGATATCGTAATCCTGCATAATTTGCAGTCGGGAAAGGTATTTAAAAATCAGCAGTTTTTGACAGTGCATTTTTAAATGAACTGTGAACTTTATCAAAAAACAGGTGCACGATAAGTGGATTTGTGGTATAGTATTAACAGCAAAGAAGTACAGTCCATGATCGGGTGTTGTATATGAATATCAAGTGTACGCAAAATATTTACAAAAGTGCCAATGGTGTTTCCAATGTCACCTATTATATTCTTGTTCCCGAAGGAGTAGAGGTGCGCGGTATCGTGCAGCTGTCTCACGGCATGTGCGAGTATTTTTCGCGCTATACCGCATTTGCAAAATATCTCTGCGGACTGGGCTTTATTGTCTGCGGAAACGATCATATCGGACATGGAGCATCGGTCTCACGCACGGCGGATCTCGGATTTTTTGCCGCTCGCGACGGCTGGAAGTATCTTGTTGAGGATGTCAAGCACCTGACCGACCTGATGCAGCGCCGCTATCCCGACCTGCCGTATTTCCTGCTCGGGCACTCGATGGGTTCGCTGATCGCACGGTTGTACCTGCTCGATTACGGAGAGAAGCTGTCCGGCTGCATTCTTATCGGAACAGTCGGCCCGATCGCTGCCTCCGGCAGCATCGTACATCTTGCGGATTCGGTAGCGCGCTCGCGCGGCATCACCTATCGCAGCGGACTGCTGTCCAATCTGGTGTTCAAGGGCTTCAACAGGAAAATCAAGCAGCCGAAAACCGTGTTTGACTGGCTCAGCCGCGATGAGGCGGTCGTGTCGCTCTATCAGTCGGATGAAAAATGCAATTTCGTGTTTACCGCGACCGGATTCCGCGACCTGTTTACGCTCATCACCAAGGCGAACAATCCGGTGACCTTCCGGAAAACGCCGAAGGAGCTGCCGCTGCTGTTCATCTCGGGTGATAAGGACCCGGTTGGGCGGTACGGTGAGGGTGTGCGCCGTACGGTCAATCTGTACCGCGGCAACGGCGTGAAGAATATCGAAGTCATCTTTTATAAGGATGCGCGCCACGAGGTGCTCAACGAGCTTGACAGACTTGAAACCTTCGGAGATATTTCACGTTGGCTGGAGACACACCTTGCCGCAAGAGCTGCAAGGCAGGCTGTCGAGCAGGAGCCGGAAACGGCAGCGGAATAAAAATAAAACCTCTCTCAAAACGCTTGAGAGAGGTTTTTTGTGCTTTTTAGGCGCGGGAAGCCGTCTTGCTGTGCTGTCTGCCCTTGAAATACCGTGCATTGAGCACTGCCGAGACAACGAGCAGCACGCCTGCGATCAGCAGGATAGCAAAACCCCAGCGGATTCCCGTACGGTTGGCAGCGATGCCGATCGCGGCTGGAGCCATAGCCGCGCCGAAGCCATTGAGCGTAACATAAATGCCCATGGATGCCGGATAGCGCGAGAACAGGTCTCCGGCGTTGGCTACCGTTGTGCCGTACATGCCGGACATGCATAGACCCAGACCGATCGTTGCAATCGTGAGCACGGAAAGCGTGGTTCCGGTGACGAGCAGCACGAGAAATGCCGCCATGCCGAAGCACATGACCGTGATCATCTGCCACGGACGGAATTTCGCAGCGATCACGCTGCACGAGAAGCGGCCGATCAGCAGCGAAACCCACAGCAGGGAAGTGATGATCTGCGCAGCGTCTGCGGCGAGCACACCGGAATCAATGTAAAAGCTGGTCAGCCAGCCCATCATGGAAGCCTCAACAGCCTCGTAGAAAAAGCAGAGCGCTGTGCACAGCCAGAACAGCTTTTCGCGCAGGAATCCGTAGTCGGTCGCGGATTTCTGCCCGGTTTTCGTGGATTTATCATCGTCCATCTTCATGAACAGGCCGAAGATAAACGAAGCCGTCAGCAGCACAATGGAAATCTCGAGCGCGAGACGCCAACCGTTGTCGCCGCCCAGCTTGTGGCAGGCGAGCACAGCCAGCGGAGCCACACACGCGCCGAACGCATACGCCGCGTGCATCATGTTGAGCGGGGTCGCGCTGCCGTTCGCGTATTCGCTCATCACGCGGTTGTTGTAATCCGTGATAGCGCCCTTGGAAATGCCGGTCAGGAACATGGCCGCCAGCAGCCAGACCGGCGAGCCGTTGGTCAGCAGCATGACAAAGCCGACCGCGAATACATAATATAGGATGAGGTACGCGCGTTTGAGTCCCCATTTGATGGCGGCCAGACCGGACAGCAGGCCGATGCCGAGATAGCCGATCGACTGTGCGGACAGCAGCGTACCGCCGATCTGGTAATCCAGCGCGTAGGCCGCGCGTAAATCCGGCAGCACAGAGCCGAGCATGATGGAGCTCAGCCCCTGTGCGAAATAAACGAGAAGCAGTTCCGCGACAACATAGCGCTTGCTGCGGCTCAGCGAGGATAGAAATGCTTTCATTGGTGTATCCCTTCGATTTGTGTGGAATATGCGGTTTTTTTGACCGCGATTATTAGTATAATCTCCTGTGGTGCGATGTACTACTAAATTCTTGCGATTTACATCTGCGAAAAGATAGCGTGCTTCTGCGAAAAACTGCTGAAACAGGCTGCATGAGCGAAATCCTGTGCAGTGATGCTCACGGCTTTTATACAATCTTGCGATTGGGCGCAAAGAAACAGCGAACCACTATATTATGGTTCGCTGTCTGCGAATTTGCTTGTTAGATGCGGCAGGCTTCAAGAAGCTCGTTCTTGCAGCTCCACAGCTTTTTGGAAAGATCCACGAAGTAGGTCTGCGGATTTTCGAAACGCTTGATCTGATCCCACAGTGTATCGACCTCACGGATGCAGTACTTGCGGATGTCCTCAACATCCGGGCTGTTGTAAATGCACTTGCCGTGCTTGAACAGCTGTACGCGCAGCGGACGAACCGTATAATCGGTAACGATACGCTGCTTCCAGGTGTAGACTGGATGGAACAGTACATACGGCAGAGAAGCGTCGATCTGCTCGTCGTGCACGGTGAGCACGTCGCCGAGCGCCTTGCCGGTCTTGTTGTCGAACAGGCGGTACACCTGCTTGAAGTGCGGTGTGGTGATCTTCTCGACGTTCTCGGAAACCTTGATCTTCGGGATGATCTCGCCGTTTTCGTCCTCAACGGCAGCCAGCTTGTATACGCCGCCGAATACCGGCTCGGACTTGGAGGTGATGAGCCGCTCGCCGATGCCGAACGAGTCTACGCGGGCACCCTGCACGAGCAGGTCGCGTACCAGATACTCATCGAGCGAGTTGGACGCCATGATCTGCATATCCTCGAAGCCTGCGGCATCGAGCATTTTGCGTGCCTCGATAGAAAGGTAAGCAATATCGCCGGAATCCAGACGGATGCCGCGTGCGCGGATGCCCTTCTCTGCTTCCAGTTCCTTGGCGACACGGATTGCGTTCGGCACACCGGACTTGAGTACATTATAAGTGTCAACCAGGAATACGCAGTTATCCGGATAAATATCCGCATAAGCCTTGAAGGCTTCGTACTCGCTGTCAAACATCTGCACCCAGGAGTGCGCCATCGTGCCGCCGGCCGGAATCTTGTAGTCACGGTCGGACAGAACGCAGGCCGTACCCTGACAGCCGCCGATGTAGGCAGCGCGGGCACCGAGGATAGCGCCGTCGTAGCCCTGTGCACGGCGGGAGCCGAACTCGAGTACGGTACGGCCCTCTGCTGCACGCGTGATGCGGTTTGCCTTGGTGGCGATCAGGGTCTGGTGGTTGATGGTCAGCAGGATCATGGTTTCGACAAACTGTGCCTGAATCATCGGACCGGCCACCGTTACGAGCGGCTCACCGGGAAATACCGGCGTACCCTCGGGTACGGCCCATACGTCGCATTCAAACTCAAAATCGCGCAGATAATTGAGGAAGGACTCCGAGAAGCACTTGCGGTTGCGAAGATATGCAATATCCTCTTCGGAAAAATGCAGGTTATTGAAGTATTCAATCAGCTGTTCCACGCCTGCCATGATGGCATATCCGCCGCCGTCCGGTACACGGCGGAAGAACATATCGAAGTATGCGCGGCGGTTGCCGATACCCTTTTCAAAGTATCCGTTCGCCATCGTAAACTCGTAAAAGTCAGTGAGCATGGTTAAATTTCTTTCGGTCATTGCGAAAAACGCCCCTTTGCGCACCATTTTTTGTGCGCTTTTATTCATTCCGTGCAATCTGTCTTGACACAGTGCATTTATAATATAATAGTACGTTTTTACAGAAAGTGCAAGCATTATTTATCAAATTCAAATTCATAGTATGCATAAATATACAATAGAGAAAATAATTATAAATTTTGCTTGCCAAATGAGTATGGCGGTAGTATAATAAAACCATCGAAAAAAACGCAGAATGCGAGGTCGAAAAACATGGAAAAGAAATATAACAAAGTTGTTCTGGCATATTCCGGCGGTCTGGATACTTCGGTACTCATCCCGTGGCTGAAGGAGCATTATGGTTGCGAAGTCATCGCGGTTTCCGGCAACGTCGGTCAGGGCACCGAGCTGGACGGTCTGGAGGAGAAGGCGCTCAAGACCGGCGCGTCCAAGCTGTACATCGAGGATCTGACCAAGGACTTCGTCGATGACTACATCATCCCGACCATGAAGGCGGGCGCAACTTACGAGCAGTACCTGCTGGGAACCTCATTCGCTCGTCCGATTATCGCAAAGCGTATTGTTGATATCGCGCTGAAGGAAGGCGCTGACGCAATCTGCCACGGCTGCACCGGCAAGGGCAACGATCAGGTTCGTTTCGAGCTGGCTATTCATGCATTTGCACCGCAGATGGACATTATCGCTCCGTGGCGTTTCTGGGAGCTGAATAGCCGTGAGAAGGAGATCGAGTATGCGGAAGCACACAACATTCCGCTGAAGATCAACAAAGAGACCAACTACTCCAAGGATAAGAATCTGTGGCACCTCAGCCATGAGGGTCTGGACCTCGAGCTGCCGTCCAACGAAGCACCGATCAACAAGCCGGGCTTCCTCGAGCTGGGCGTTTCCCCGGAAATGGCTCCGGACAAGCCGACCTATGTTACCATTCATTTCGAGAAGGGCGTTCCGACCGCAGTTGACGGCGAGAAGCTCGAGTCTGTTGCCCTGATCGAGAAGCTGAACAAGCTCGGCGGCGAGAACGGCATCGGTATCCTCGATATCGTTGAGAATCGTCTGGTCGGCATGAAGAGCCGCGGTGTTTATGAGACTCCGGGCGGTGCGATCCTGTACGCAGCACATGCAAAGCTGGAGGAGATCACCCTCGACAAGGAGACCGCACATTATAAGAATCAGGTTGCTCTCAAGTTCGGCGAGCTGGTTTACAACGGCCAGTGGTATACGCCGCTGCGCAAGGCACTCTCCGCATTCGTTGACTCCACCCAGGAGACCGTTACCGGCGATGTTAAGCTGAAGCTGTACAAGGGCAACATCATCCCGGCTTCCGTAACCTCTCCGTACAGCCTGTACTCCGAGGATATGGCAACCTTTAACGAGGATGACTGCTACGATCAGGCAGATTCCGCAGGCTTCATCAACCTGTTCGGTCTGCCGCTCAAGGTTCGTGCACTGAACGATCAGATCCTGTACAAGAAGACCGGTGAGCATTTCCCGTCTGTTGAAAAGTAAGTAAAAGAAATCATAGGGCGGCACGCCCGTCGTGTGCCGCCCTATGAGTGTTTTGTGAGGTAACATAAATATGGCAAAATTATGGGCAGGACGTTTCCAGAAGGAAACCGATCTGGTGGTAAACGACTTTAACTCTTCCATCCTGTTTGACTGCCGCTTATATAAGGAAGATATCACCGGCTCTATCGCGCACGCTACCATGCTGGGTAAGCAGGGCATCATCGAGGAGCATGAGGCCGAAAAGATCGTTGAGGGTCTTAAGGGCATTCTGAAGGATATCGAGGACGGCAAGGTGGAGTTCTCGCTCGATTACGAGGACATCCACATGAACGTCGAGCAGCTGCTGACCGAGCGCATCGGTGATACCGGCAAGCGTCTGCACACCGGCCGTTCGAGAAACGATCAGGTTGCACTCGATATGCGTCTGTACGTCAAGAAGGAGATCAAGGAGATCATCAAGCTGATCCTCGGCTTCATGAAGGCACTGACTGCAAAGAGCCGTGAGAATCTCGATGCGGTTATGCCGGGCTACACCCATCTGCAGCGCGCACAGCCGACGACCTTTGCACATTATATGATGGCGTATGCCAACATGCTCAAGCGCGACGTATCCCGCCTGCAGGACTGCTACGAGCGCATGGACGAAATGCCGCTTGGCTCGGGCGCACTGGCTTCGACCACTTATCCGATCGACCGTGACTTCGTTCGTCAGCAGCTTGGCTTTGCCCGCCTGACCGACAACTCGCTCGACGGCGTATCCGACCGTGACTACTGCGTGGAGCTGCTCTCCGCGCTGTCCATCCTGATGATGCACCTGTCTCGTCTGTCCGAGGAGATTATTTCGTGGTGCTCGTGGGAGTTTAAGTTTGTTGAGCTGGACGACGCATACTCCACCGGCTCGTCCATCATGCCGCAGAAGAAGAACCCGGACGTGTGCGAGCTGATCCGCGGCAAGACCGGCCGTGTTTACGGTGCGCTGACCACCATGCTGACCGTACTCAAGGGTCTGCCGCTGGCGTATAACAAGGATATGCAGGAGGACAAGGAGGCTGTATTCGGCGCAATCGACACCGTAAAGCAGTGCCTTGAGGTATTCACGCCGATGTTCTCCACCATGACGCTGCGCCGCGACAACATGCGCAAGGCAGCCTCCCGCGGCTTTATCAACGCAACCGACTGCGCCGACTACCTGACCAAGAAGGGTGTTCCGTTCCGCGATGCGTACAAGACGGTCGGCCGTCTGGTCAACCAGTGCATCAAGGCCGATGAGACCCTCGAGACCATGACCATGCGCGACTTTGCAGCAATTTCCAACAAGTTCGGTGACGACGTATACGACGCACTCGACCTGCGCACCTGTGTTGCCGAGCGTAAGGTCATCGGCGGCCCGGCTCCGCAGGAAGTAACCCGCCAGATTGATAAAATTGACAAGTTCATCGCGGAGGTTGAGGACGATGAAGCCTAAAATTTACATCGACGGCAAAGAGGGCACAACCGGCCTCCAGATTTACGAGCGCCTCGGTGGCCGCGACGACATCGAGCTGCTGCTCATCGACGAGGACAAGCGCAAGGACATCGAGGAGCGCCGCAAGTTCCTCAATGCAGCCGACATTGCGTTCCTGTGCCTGCCGGATGCGGCGGCGAAAGAGGCGGTTTCGCTCATCGAGAATGATACCACCCGTGTCATTGATGCATCGACCGCGCATCGCACCGACCCGGACTGGGATTACGGCTTTGCCGAGCTGTCCAAGGCGCACCGCGAAGCCATCAAGAACTCCAAGCGCGTTGCCAATCCGGGCTGCCATGCAAGCGGATTTATTTCCTCGGTTTACCCGCTGGTAGCAAACGGTATCATTGCCGAGGACACCGCGCTCACCTGTGCTTCGCTGACCGGTTACTCCGGCGGCGGCAAGAAAATGATCGCGGAGTATCAGGACGAGAACCGCGATCCGCGACACGATTCCGAGCGCATTTACGGTCTGAACCTGCACCATAAGCACCTGCCGGAGATGGGCTACATCTGCGGTCTGACGCAGGCGCCGGTGTTCGTGCCAATCGTAGGTGACTTTTACAAGGGTATGGCCACCACAGTTATGCTCCCGGGCGTAGATGCACATCTCGTGCATGCGATGCTCACCAGGCACTACGAGGGTCAACAGCTTGTCACCGTGGCGCCGTTCGGCGGGGAAGAGCCGATGATCTACGCCAACACGCTGGCCGGTCACGACAGCTTAAAGCTCATTGTCTGCGGCCACGAGGAGCAGACGATCGTCACCGCTCTGTTTGACAATCTCGGCAAGGGCGCTTCGGGCGCTGCCGTACAGAATATGAATATCATGCTCGGTCTGGATGAAACGACCGGCTTAAACCTCTGATTTCAGCAGGAGGAAACAGTTATGAAGATTATCGAAGGCGGCGTTTGTGCCGCAAAGGGCTTCAAGGCGGGCAGCGTGCGCTGCGGCGTCAAGGAAAGCCGCTTAAATGACGATACTGCGATCATTTTCAGCGAATGCGAATGCACCGCGGCTGCCACTTACACGATGAATCGCGTTAAGGCGGCTCCGCTGTACGTTACCATGGAGCACCTCGAGGACGGTGTAGCACGCGCGATCGTTGCCAATGCGGGCAACGCGAACGCCTGTGCACCGGACGGTATGGAGAACGCTCGCCGTATGGCGCAGGCAGCGGCCAAGCTGCTCGGCGTAGCCGAAACCGATGTTGCCGTTGCATCCACCGGTGTGATCGGTCAGCGCCTCAACATCGAGTGCATCGAGGAGCACCTGCCGGAACTGGTTCTGGAGGACAACGCCTCCGAGAAGGCAAATCGCGCCATCATGACCACCGACACCAAGCCCAAGACGGCGGCTGTTGAGTTCACCATCGGCGGCAAGACCTGCCGCATCGGCGGCATCTGCAAGGGCAGCGGCATGATTCATCCAAACATGGGCACTATGCTGTCCTTCATCACGACCGACTGCGCCATCACGCATGAAATGCTGACTGACGCGCTGCAGGAGAATGTCAAGAAAACCTACAACCGCGTAACGGTTGACGGCGACACCTCCACCAACGATATGTGCATCGTGCTTGCAAACGGCATGGCAGGCAATACACTCATCGAGTGGCAGGACGAGGAATATCAGGCGTTCTGCAAGGCGCTGAACGAGGTGAACACCCGTCTGGCACGCCAGATTGCTGCAGACGGCGAAGGTGCAACCAAGCTGGTTACCTGCACCGTTAAGAACTCTCGCTCCGAGGAAGCGGCTGAGCGACTGGCCAAGGCCGTTGTCGGCTCCAACCTCGTCAAGGCGGCCATGTTCGGCGCAGATGCAAACTGGGGCCGCGTGCTGTGCGCAATGGGTTATTCCAAGGCACCGTTCCGTCCGGAGTACGTTTCTGTGGCGTTCGAGTCCGCAGCAGGCAGCGTAGCAGTCTGCGACAAGGGTGCTGCTCTGGATTTTGATGAAGATCTGGCGAAGAAGGTGCTCTCCGAGAACGAGGTTACCATTGCAGTTGACGTAAATGAGGGCGAGGACAGCGCTACTGCATGGGGCTGCGACCTTACTTACGATTATGTGAAAATTAACGGAGATTATAGAACGTAATCGCTGCTTATAACAGGATAAAGGAACGAATTAGTATGGATACTCAACTTGATGCGGAGCTGCGCGCCAATATTCTGGTCGAAGCACTTCCGTATATTCAGGAATATTACGGTCAGACCGTTGTTGTAAAATACGGCGGCAACGCAATGATCAACGAGGAGCTGAAGGACGCGGTCATCCACGATCTGGTACTGCTCAATCTGGTCGGCGTCAAGGTCGTTATCGTACACGGCGGCGGCCCGGAGATCAATGAAATGCTGGGAAAGATCGGCAAGGAGAGCAAGTTTGTCAACGGCCTGCGCTACACCGATCGTGAAACCATGGATATCGTCCAGATGGTGCTGTGCGGCAAGGTCAACAAGGACCTTGTAACCCTGATCGAGAAGGCAGGCGGCCGCGGCATCGGTCTCGGCGGCATGGACGGCGGCCTGTTTCAGGCGAAGCGCCTGACCGACCGCTCGGGTACGGATTACGGCTACGTCGGCGATATTATGGACGTAGATCCGGCTCCGGTTATCGATGTGCTGCAGCAGGGCTATATTCCGGTCGTTTCGACCGTTGCACAGGGCATCGACGATGAAACCAACTACAACATCAACGCTGATACCGCAGCCAGCAAGCTGGCAGTTGCACTCGGTGCAAAAAAGCTGATTCTGCTGACCGACGTACGCGGTTTGATGCAGGACATTAACGATCCGGACAGTGTCATTCACCGTCTCAAGGTGTCCGAGGTGCCGAAGCTGGTGCGCGACGGCATCATCAAGGGCGGCATGATCCCCAAGGTAGACTGCTGTGTTGAGGCAGTCCGCAAGGGCGTTGAGCGTGCCACCATTCTGGACGGCCGTGTCAAGCATTCGATTCTGATCGAGCTGCTTTCCAAGGTCGGCGCAGGCACTATGTTTCAGTAATTGAGAATTGAAAATGGAGAATGGAGAATGATTCGCTCCGTATCTCCAATAAAAGGTGATACCCTATGACTTACAATGAATTAAAAAGCGAAGAAAATAAATATGTAATGAACACCTATGGCCGTTTCCCGATTGCGCTGGACCACGGCGAGGGTGCGACCCTGTGGGACGTTGAGGGCAAGAAGTACATCGATCTTGCTTCCGGCATCGGTGTAAACTGTCTGGGTTATGCCAATCCGGCAATCATTGACGCGATCGATAAGCAGGCGCACAAGCTGATGCATGTTTCCAACCTGTTCACCACCGAGCCGATGGTTCAGGTTGCCAAGAAACTGGTAGAAAAGACGCATCTGGGCGGCAAGGTATTCTTTGCCAACTCGGGCGCCGAGGCAAACGAGGGTGCCATCAAACTGGCGCGCAAGTACTCGTTCGACAAGTATGGTGAGGGCCGCTTCAAGGTGCTGACGCTCATCAATTCCTTCCACGGACGTACCGTAACCACGCTGAAGGCCACCGGTCAGGAGCGTTTCCACAACTATTTCTTCCCGTTTACCGAGGGCTTTGATTACGCGGTTGCCAACGACATCAAGTCGGTACGCGCAAAGGCGGACGATATGACCTGCGCCATCATGATGGAGCTGATCCAGGGTGAGGGCGGTGTCCTGCCGCTTGACCGCGAGTTCGTCAAGGAGGTAGAGAAGCTCTGCCGCGAGAAGGATATGCTGCTCATCATCGACGAGGTGCAGACCGGTATCGGTCGTACCGGCAGCCTGTTTGCCTTCCAGCAGTACGACATCAAGCCGGACGTTGTCACTATGGCAAAGGGTCTTGGCGGCGGCATGCCGATCGGCGCTGTCATGGCGGCGGATACCTGCTGCAACGTCCTGACGCCGGGCACGCACGCGACCACCTTCGGCGGTACGCCGATTGTCTGCTCCGCAGCAAACGTCGTGCTCGATACCGTCGGTGACGGCCAGTTTCTGATGAAAGTACGCGAAAAAGGCGAGTACCTTCGCAACGGCATCCTGTCCCTTGGCTCGCCGAATATCAAGGGCGTGCGCGGCATGGGTCTCATGCTCGGCATCATCGTTGAGGAAGGAAAGCACTCCGTGTTTGCTAATAAGCTGATCGAAAACGGCGTTCTGGCGATCACCGCCGGCAAAAATGCCGTTCGTCTGCTCCCGCCGCTCACCATTTCGAAGGAAGAAATGGATGAAGCACTCGCTATCATGGCAAAGGTATTTTAATCAAAGGTTTTGACAATTAGTAATTAGAAATGAGAAATTAGTAATTAACGTGATTATCGCACTGGTGCAGCAGCACCTAAATAATTACTAACTACTAATTACTCATTGCTAATTTGCAGAAAGGGGTTATTACAATGAAGCATTTACTGAAGCTGCTTGACTGCTCCACCGAGGAGATCATCGGTCTGCTCGATCTGGCGGATCAGCTCAAGTATGAGAGAAAGCACAACATTTCCCATCGTCACCTGGAAGGCAAGAGCCTTGGCATGATCTTCCAGAAGTCCTCCACCCGTACCCGCGTTTCCTTCGAGACCGGCATGTATCAGCTGGGCGGTCAGGCGCTGTTCCTGTCCAACCGTGATCTGCAGATTGGCCGCGGCGAGCCGGTACAGGATACGGCCCGCGTGCTGAGCCGCTATCTGGACGGCATCATGATCCGCACCTACGAGCAGAAGGAAGTAGAGGATCTGGCAAACTACGGCTCTATTCCGATCATCAACGGTCTGACTGATTTCTGCCATCCGTGTCAGGTTCTGGCGGACCTCATGACCATCCGTGAGAAGTTTGCCGTTCTTGAGGGTCTCAAGATGTGCTACATTGGCGACGGCAACAACATGGCAAACTCGCTGATCGTCGGCGGTCTCAAGACCGGCATGAAGGTTTCCATCGCAACGCCGGTGAACTACCGTCCGGACGCTGAGGTTATGGCATTCGCAGAGCCGAATCCGAACTTCTTCATCACCGATGACCCGATGAAGGCTGCTGAGAACGCAGACGTTGTTATCACTGATACATGGGCGTCCATGGGTCAGGAAGCCGAGAAGGAAGTCCGCATGAAGGCATTCCAGGGCTATCAGGTCAATGATGAGCTGCTGGCTGCTGCAAAGCCGGGCTGCATGGTGCAGCACTGCCTGCCGGCATATCGTGAGCAGGAGATCACCACCAAGGTGTTCGAGGAGCACGCAAACGAGATTTTCGAGGAAGCAGAAAACCGCCTGCACGCACAGAAGGCCGTTATGGTTACTCTGATGAGCAGCAAGGAAGACTGATTTCTGATAAAAAGCCGCTTTCGCAAGGGAAGGCGGCTTTTATGTTTTTTCTTGCTGAAGTGTTGACAAGTCCTTTACTGGTGACTATAATAGCAATATAAATAAATCAGTTCTGTTTCAGGGCGGAGTGAAAGTCTCCACCGGCAGTATACAGGCTTCGAGCCTGATAGTCTGCGAGCCGCAAGGCATGATGGGTTAGAATCCCAACCGACGGTTATAGTCCGGATGAGAGAAACAGATGTACCTATCGCTACGTCTGTATGCCTCTGGAGCAATCCAGGGGCTTGTTTTATTTATGGAACAGGACTCCTGAAAGGGAGAAAAAACAGCAATGACAAAAACCAGCAAAATCACCTACACCGCAATTTTTGCGGCTATCGCAACCGTGCTGATGTACTTTGAATTCCCGATTCCGTTCATGCCGCCGTTCCTCAAGGTGGATCTGTCCGGCGCGGTCGTGCTCATCGGTGCGTTTATTTTCGGCATCGCTCCGGCAATCACGATGATCGGCATCAAGGACATTATTCATCTGACCCAGACCCAGACCGGCGGCTCCGGTGAGGTCGCAGATTTTCTGATGCTTTCCACGCTCGTTGTTATCGCCGTGCTGCTGTACCGCGGACACAAGAGCCGCAAGATGGCTGTCCTCGGCTGTGCAGCCGGCTCGGTTGCTATGGCGTGTGTCGGCATGTTGACCAACTATTTTCTTATCATTCCGTTTTATTCGCAGGTTATGCCGCTGCAGGCTATCTTTGATGCATGCAACGCGATCAACCCGTATGTGACCGGCATGCAGGGCTATCTGCTGCTCGGCGTTCTGCCGTTCAATCTCATCAAAGGCGCAATCCTGACTGCGATTACCATGCTTGCCTACAAGAAGCTGAGCGTGTTCATCAAGTCCAAGCAGATCGAATTGCACCACTCCAGACAGCGTGTCGGCTAAGTAAAAAACGAAGGTGCTCTCCAGCAAGCGGAGAGCACTTTTTTGTTCAATAATCGAAAACAGTGCGGTAGCATCTATGATTTCGACAAAGATCTGTATACGAATTGACAAAATGCGTGGCCAAGATTATATCACATGCGTGCATCTAATAGACTCGGTCCCGTCAAGATTTGTGCGCAAAATTGTTTGCAGGTTCTCCGTCTGAGTGAAGTCAGCCGGCAATGAAGGCATCGTCCAGCGCCGTCTCCGAGTGCTTCATGTTCATACATTTTTTGCTGCCCCACTGCGTGCCCGCCACATGGCGAAGCCGAGCGCAGACCAGCATCAGAGCAGAGTTGCCGTCAGGGAATGTTCCCACCACGCGGGTTCTGCGGCGGATCTCACGGTTCAGCCGCTCGATCACATTGTTGGTGCGGATGCATGTCCAATGCTCGCTGGGAAAATCGCAGTAGGTCAGCGTTTCCTCAATGCCGTCCTCCTTCAGCTTCATGGCGCGCAGTTCGGCAACGACCGCTTTAGCCTTCTCGCGGGATGTCTTTTTGCTCTCCTGGGCGTGGATCGCCTTGAGCATTTTTGCCACAATTTTGACCTTGGATTTAGGCACAACAGAGAAAACATTGCGATAGAAATGCACTGTGCGGCGCTGGTATTTGGCGTCCGGGAACACCTCGCCCACGGTCTACAGCAGCCCCATGCACTTGTCACCGACGATGAGTTTTACGCCGTCCAAGCCGCGTCCGCGGAGCCACTGAAAGAAGCTGACCTATCTGGTCTTGTCCTCTTTCATTCCCTCGGCGGCGCCTAGAACCTCATGGAAACCGTCATCATTCACGGCGATTGCCACTAGAATGGCTACATTTTCATACTCTCTGCCCCAGTTGCGGCGCAGATAGATGCCATCCATGTAGACATACGGATACCTACCGTCCTGCAAGGGGCGGTTCCGCCAGTCATCGATGTGAACGTAGGCTTTCTTGTTCAGCTCGCTAATGATGGCGGGCGAAACCTTGCTGCCCCACAGCGCCTCGGTGATGTCCTCTACCCGGTGCACGGAAACACGCCTGCCAGGTACATCTCGATGAGGGCCTCCTCCACGCTGCTCTCCCGGCGGCGATACCGTTCGATGATGGCAGTCTCGAAGGATACGCCCTTGAGTCGCGGCATATGGAGCGTGACGTCACCAGAGGCGGTGGTGAGATTCCGGTCATAGTGGCCGCTGCAGTAGCCCTGACGGGCCTCGCTGCGCTCGTAGTGGGTAGCCTGTGTCAGGGACTCCGTCTCCTTTTCCAGCAGTTCGTTCAGGGTTTCCTCCACGCTGCTGCGGACCAATTCCTTGATTTTCCCCTTGATAATTTCCTCATTCAGCTGTACAATTCTCTCGGACATAGTTTGCTGTCTCCTTTCAGAATGGTGTGTGGTAACTTCATTCTACCAGAGCCTGCAAGCTATGTCTTCTTTTATGCGGTTTCAATTTGCGCAACTTATTGTACCTTATCATATGAATCAGGAAGAATAGCATGGCTTTATGGAGAAACTAAACGATAGTGTATAATCAAGTTCGCAAAAGCAAACAGAGAATAGACAAGCCATTAGGGCTCCTGCAAAATGATAGTTGTCGAAAAAATCATGATGTAAAGGAGAGACCCTAATGGCTCACAAAAAGAATACCACAAATCTGACAGAATTGCTACTGCAATGTGTGACGCAACCGGATCCGATGCTGAGTATGGCTGGAATGGCTATGCACAGAGCTGATGGAGGCAGAGGTCGATCAGCAGCTAGGCGCAGAGAAAAGTCAACGCACGGACGGAAGAAGCGGCTACCGCAGCGGTTATCGTCCTCGTCGTTTGGATACCCGAATGGGCACGATGTACCTCATGGTACCCAAGGTTCGTCAGGGCGGCTACATTCCGTTCTTCGTTAATCGCTCCCTCGCTGATACAGTATACCCGGTTCTCCGGGTGGACGCACTGTGCGAAAAAGTTCGTGTAGATGGCAGAATTGTCAGCATGGCGGTGCTTATCGTGCGCGGTGTGGACGAAAATGGCCGCAGAGATATTATCGCGCATATGATGTGATCGACTCCTATGCCAAACGCTTTCCGAAAGCGGTTCAGTGCCTTGAAGACGGATTGGAAGATTCTCTGGCCTTCTATGCATTTCCAATGCTGGATGCGTGAAAAATCTCATCTTCCAACATGATTGAGAGATTGAATCGTGAAATCCGGAGACGTACCAGCGTGATTGGAATCTTTCCGAATAAAAGTTCCTATGTTCGTCTGGTGACAACGTATCTCATGGAATACGCCGAGGACTGGTCTGCTTCCAGAGTAAATATACAGCGCTCGTGTTTTTCGTCTTATTATTGCTCATCAACGGCGCAGCTCTGTGGAAAGCCTCACAGTGTTTTTTGCACTTATAGGATATTTATGCGAAACATAGATAAATGAACGCATAGTCATTAAACGAAAAAAATCAGACAGTATATATGGAAATGACATAATAGAGAATTAGTAGTCGTTTTTAAGATAATAACATAAATATGCAAATATGAATATTCTGCCGAATAAAAGGCACACTGCATAAGCGGATGAGACACGAAGAAACAGACTAACGACTGGCTGTGCCCTTATGGAAAATGCTGAATATTAAGTGTCGAATTTTGTCGATTAAAATATTGACGCATGCGAAACCTCATGGTAAGCTGAATAAAAATATGTGTGTTCTCTGCGAAAAATTGTGCAGAGTGCAGTGAACGAAGCGCACGCAATCGTCAAATCCCAGCTTGCGGGTCAGGAGGAAAACGTGAAACGTCTTAAAACGGCATTTTCGGCGGCCTTGGCGCTCTCGATGGCGTTCGGCATGGTAGTCATTCCTGCGGGAGCGGCCGACGGTACTTATCAGAATGCGGTTTATCCGGAACGGATATGTAGAAAGGCTCAACCGACTACATCAATCCGAATCAATCGAAATGGTACACCCGTAGTTGAAAAGTCGATTACTGTTTCGATTCCAACTGGTGATGAGCCATACAAGGATATGTATACGGCGGATGCACTTTTCCAGGATCTGACGGTCAACTACGAAGCGACATGCAATATTTCATTGCATGCAGAAGATAAAACAATAGTGGACGAAAACACGAATAATGGTGTCACATTTCGTAGGGAAGAAGAATCCAATAAGCAGACAAACAAAATAGCTGTGCACTGGGACATGATTGTTACTTGTAATGCAAAAGCAGGGCAAACATATCATATGAAAGCCGAGTGTAATGGTTTATCTGACGAACTCGAGATTGTTTTAATCTCAGAAGAAGGTTCAAAAGAAGAAACACCGATTATAGACTGGATTACGTCGGCTAAGGGCACATACGGCCAGACCTGGAATGAAATGGTTGATGCTTCCGGCTGCAGTGCAACGCTGAATGGCACAGAACTGTCCGGCACATTCGAGGTCGTAAACGGTGATACCGTCCCGAATATCGGGGACAAATATCGGCTCAAATTTGCGTCGGAGGACGGCAAGTACATCGTGGAAAGCGAGGAGTTTTCTGCAGAAATCCAACCGAAAGCGCTTACAATTACGGCGGAAAGTGCAGAGAAAGTGTACGATGGCGAACCTCTGGTGAAAGATGGCTACATAGCAGGCGCGCTGGTGTCCGACGACGAGACCATCGAGGTGAAGGTTTCTGGCACGCAGATGAATGTAGGAGAAGCGAAAAATGTACCGAGCAATGCTAAAATATGCAAAAACGGTATGGACAAGACGGAAAATTACGCAATCAGCTATGTCAATGGTACGCTGAAAGTTACTCCGCGGGATATTGCGGACGCGCAGATTGATATGAAGCAGACCGAGTATGTGTATAACGAAAGTGCGCATAATCCTAAGCCGATCGTTATGATAAATGGCAAAGAATTGTTAAAAGGTACGGATTTTGAGCTTTCCTACGCCAATAATGTAAACTGCGGTACGGCAACGGTGACAATTAGCGGTAAGGGTAATTACACCGGAAAAGTTGAGGAAACGTTCCAAATCACGCAGAAAATACAGGAAAAGGACGTGGATTACAAGGTTGCGCTGCCTGCGAATTCAATATATGACGGCAAGCCTCGTGAGGCGTCTGTGTGGACGAAAACAGGCGTTGGCGAGGTCACAGTTTGGTACAACGACAGCACGGCTTTGCCGGTTCATGCCGGAACTTACAACGTGGCGGTCGAGATTGCATCGAGTGCCAATTTTTCTGCGGTCCAACGGATGGATATCGGCAGTTTTTCAATCAATAGGCGCACGATTTCTTTGGATACAACAGCGCTGAAAATTGAAGGCAAGACATACAACGGACGCGATGATGATGCGAAGATTAGCGGTCTGGCGTTCAGCAACCTACCGGATGGCGCGGTACTGAGCGAGGGCACGGATTACACATTCGCTACGCGCTACGCATCTGCTGAAGTCGGCGAGAGGGACGTGACGATTGCAGTTACACTTACGAATGAAAATTACACGCTGAAAGACGGAAACTGCATCGTAAAAGGTAAAATCCTGCCTAAAACAGTCGAACTTGTTGTAATTGCGAAGGATGCAGTTTATACCGGCCTGCCGTACAGCGAGGGCAATCTAACCTGCTCGGGCACATCCGCGCCGACGTATCGCTACTACGCCGACAGCAACGGTACACAGAGCAATCAGCTGGCCGGTGCGCCGATCAACGCTGGAACTTACTGGGTGGAAGCGTATGCACCGGAAACGAGCAGTACGGCTTCCGCAACCTCGCAAGCGGTTCAGTTTCATATTGAAAAAGCACCGCTGTGTATTCGTGCTAAGGATAAAACCATAACCTATGGAGAAACGTTAAGTGATAATGGTGCGGAAATCAACGGATTCGTGAATAATGAGAACGAAACTGTGCTTTCGGGTCTGAACTATGCGTTTGGCTATGCGCAGTTTAGCGATATTGGAACTTATACGATTATTCCGATGGATGCACAAGCCGAAAATTACAAAATTACATACGAAAACGGCGTGTTGACCGTACAGCCGAAGCCTGTTGAGATAAAATGGAACAGCGAGAGTATTTTCTATTATGATGGTACGCCGAAGTTGGTTACGGCTGAAGCGATTGGCGCGGTGAACGGAGATGCGCTTACTGTCATAATCGAGGACGGCAGCCGGACCGAAATCGGGTCGTACACCGCACGCGCGGTCGCTCTGGCAGGCGGAAAGGCGGACAACTATGTGCTGCCCGAGGCACAAACCTTCTCGTTTCAGATCAAGAAGGCGCTCGAGACGGCAACTGTCACGCCGAGTACCGTTACTGCCGTAATCGACGGCCTGACGATTCGACTGACCGGCTTTGCGACCGAGCCGATCACGGTTTCTGCGCCGGATGCCGTGGCCGCGGGCGATACGCTGACCATCCATGGCGTGACGTACACGATCGACCGTTCCGCAGTGGATATGCGCCGCACGGAGATCGCGTTCGTGTTTGCGGACAGCAGTGCGCAGACCAACGTTTACGGCGCGGGAGATATCGGAACGGCGTTTCCGACCGACAGTAAGCGCGGATACACGTTTGACGGGTGGAAAATCGGTGATAAAACGTACACGACGCTGACGGAGGAAGCGCTTACTAAACTGAACGGCACGCAGACTGCAGCACCGGTGTTCACCGCTCAGCAGAGTGGCGGAACGAGCGGCAGTGGTGGCGGCGGTCCGGTCCGCACGCCGACCGGTGCGGTGACTGCGGCTAAGAGTGAGCACGGCGAGGTCTCAATCACGCCGAAAAACGCAGCCAAAGGCAGCACAGTGATGATTAAAGCTGTGCCAAAGGAAGGCTATGCGCTCAAAACAATCGCGGTTACCGACCAGAACGGCAAGCCGGTCGCAGTGACGGAGAAGGACGGTCAGTTTACATTCGTCATGCCTGCGTGCAATGTCACGCTTACGCCTATTTTCGAGAGACAGCCTGCTCAAAATGTGCGCTTCGATGACATCAAGCCAACCGAGTGGTACGCCGATGCCGTGCGCTGTGTTGTGGAAAAGGGTCTGATGAGCGGCACAGGTACGGATGCGTTCTCGCCGGATGGCACGACCACGCGCGGTATGCTGATGACGATTCTCGCACGGTATGCGGGTGCGGATACGACCGGCGGTGCAAACTGGTACGAGAAGGGTATGGCGTGGGCGCAGTCGGCAGGCATTTCGGATGGCCGCGCGCCGGAGGCTGGCATTACACGAGAGCAGCTCGTCACCATGCTGTACCGCTATGCGGATGTCCACGAAGCCGGCGGCACACTGGATGCCTTTGCAGACGCAGATACCGTCAGCGCCTACGCGGTCGATGCTATGCGATGGGCGGCAGCGAACGGAATCGTCAACGGCTCGCACGGCAGGCTGAATCCACAGGGGAATGCCACCCGCGCACAGGCCGCGGCAATGCTGATGCGGTTCTGTGAAAAGATGGAACGATAATACATTATGCCGCGCATGTCGGAGAACGCTGTGCGCGGCGTAAATTTTCGGGTCTAAAAATTTTTTGAAATTTTTTCAGAAAATGTGTTGACAGATTCGTAATTCTGTTATATACTAAACAAGTCGTCAGGGATGAGACAACGACGACAACGACCCGATGGAAGTTTAGCTCAGCTGGGAGAGCATCTGCCTTACAAGCAGAGGGTCACAGGTTCGAGCCCTGTAACTTCCACCATGGAGCACTCATTGTAAGATGAGTGCTTTTTCTTTGCCTTTTTGCAGCTGGGTTCGTCATGTACCAACCGGCAGAGGGTCACAGGTTCGAGCCCTGTAACTTCCACCAACATGCAGCCCTCTAAGCCATGCGGTTTAGAGGGATTTTGTTTGTTTATTGCAACTTTTTATGCACTCTACTCGGTTAACGGGTAGAGTGTACTTTTTTGTAAAATGCGCTGCATCAGGCTATTTTCGGCTGTTTGATGTGTCACCTGTTTCCTACGGATTTCTTCTTTGCCTTGCGCTGCTGTGCGTGCTGGAAGTTGATAACCTTGAGCGATGCCTCGGCAAAGGCATCGACGGACAGGTGAGTGTAGATCTGCGACGTCATGGCAATCGACTGGTGACCCGGAAGATCCTTTGCGACATTAAGCGGGACACCGGCGGACTGCAGGTCGGTCGCATAAGTGTGTCGCAGGCAGTATGGCGTGAGATCGTCAGCCACGACGGACGTTTCAGAGGCGATCGCGCCGTGTACCATCTGTGCGCCCATATCGAGATCAAGCGCCTGCTTGATCGAGTGCCACATCTGCTTCATGGACGTTTCGGTGTGCGGTCTGCCGGTAGTCGGCTGCATAAAAAGATAGCCGCTACTCTTTTCCTCGACCTCGTGCCAGAGATCGCGCGCGGTCTTTACCCGGACGGAGTACCGCTTGCCATTATAGCTAAACGTTTTGCGGAAACATCCGTCTAATGTGCTTGTTTTTATTGTAAAACATCTTTGGTTGTAAAATAAGAGGGTAGAATGCACTCGCTAACGCTCATCGGTTGCAGCCGGTGGGCGTAATTCTTATATTTAGAACGCGCGTATCAGTACGCGCGGGATACCGATAATACGGTATCTTTCCGGGTCGGTGACTTCGATCCGTCCGGGCGGGTAAGACGGGTTTCAGGGGCACAAGCTCCAGCCAATCCTCGTTCTGAGCGTAGTTGATGCGTTTGATGGTCATTTCGTCATCGCCATAGCTGATGATTCCGATCTCGCCGCTGTGGTTCATGGTGTTCTGCTTGAGCACCAGCACGATATCACCATCACGGAAATCAGGATACATACTGTCACCGCGGACATGCATAGCGCAGAAATCCTCCAGCTTGCGGCCTTTGAGATAGGTGTCGGGAACTTCGACCATTTTCTCTTTTGATTCGTTCTCCTAATGTCAGAACAAACACCCTTACTTTATATCAAACATTCGATTGCTTGTGATTAGTGTACCACCTGTGTGATTATAAATCACACAAGAAGGTGTAAAACATAAACGCCTGAACCAATCAGGAACTCCGTCAGGGGGGGCAAGAACGACCTGATGCGGATGTATTCGAACATGGTATTGCTGACACTGGAGCAAGTCGCAAAAATCTACGGTTTTACCGACAAGCACAAAGCCAAGCGCATAATTGGCGCACCGAGAGTGTCCGGCGAGCATCGCGTGACGCGTACTATCTTGGCGACGTTGCGACCGACATCGTCAAGCGGCGTATTGGCATTGTACGATAAAATGCACAAGAAAGAAGAAGATTCAATGTAAAACAACAACTTCGCAGCCAATCTGGCTGCAGTCGAGAAGCACAGCTGCGGCATCAAGCCGAGCAAGCGTTTTCACTTCTGCTGGACAGAGGAGCAGCTCGAGCAGCTGGTCGCTCTGTGGGATACGGCATCAAGAACCTGTGGAAAGGCAACCGTCCGCAGATGCGTTATCCGGTCCTCTATGACGGCGATGGCACCCGCCCGTCCGGTGAGCCGTTCGGCCCGGAGTGCAAGGGCCACTGGGTCATCACCGCCTCCGGCAAGCAGAAGCCGCAGTGCGTGCATATTTCCAACGTCCATGCCGACCTGCTGCCGACCGACGTTTACTCCGGTATGTATGCCCACGTGACCGTCAACTTCTTCCCGTATGACGCTTCCGGCAACCGCGGCGTAGGTTTCGGTCTGGGCGCGGTATCAGTACGGTGAGGACCTTGTGAAGAAGCCTGCCGAGGCTATGTAGGAGTAAAGCGAAACCTCTCCGAGAACTGGTTTTATGCCGGCTCTTGGAGGGACTGTTTTTATTCAGTTGCCTTCGGCGTATCTCCGTCAAAGATTACATGAGCAAAGCGGAAACGCTGCGTAACATCAGGGTACTTCTCGTGATCCACCTCGGAGGCGAACATATCATACGGCCGCGCGTAGATTTTGAAGTCGCCGTAGAGCGCCTGATAGATCACCAGCGGTTCGCCGGTTTCCGTGTGCGTGGCGATAGCGAGTACCTGATATAGTTTGTTTTTGAAGTGCAGGTATTTCTCACCGACCAGAATTTTTCTTGAAGCCATTCATATTTCCTCCAATCCTATGTTTTTATTATAACAGAGAGGAGGGCAAAGAAAAAGAGCACACCCACAATCAGGTGTGCTCTATTCTGATGGTTAATGCGAAAACATTCCGAACTATGAAAACAGTTTGTATCTTCGCATTATGGTGGAGCGCTTGCGTCCAAATCCGAACCGTTTATATCGTCCAAAGTAATTGTTTCCGTTCCGTCTTGATAGTTAAAGGTCAGAATGATTTTATCATCGTACACATAAACCGCGTTGACAAAGCTATCAATCAAGCGCTGCCGCTGCTCCTGCTTGGTAGTATCAATGGCGCGGAAGCGTTGCAGAAAAAATAAAATCTGTTCTCTGCTAAGATGCGGCTTTTGAAGTTCTTCCTGTAAGATGCTGACCGTCAACCGTTCCTTGGTGGCTTCCAGCTCCTCCAACCGCTGTTTTGTAGACACGGTGAAAATTCCCTGCTGAATGGCGTTCAACATATTTTGTATGCCTTGCTCGGTCTGCGCCAACTGTGCCTTTAGAACGGGCAGAGAGGTATTTTCCCGCGCTTGCACATCAAGCACCATGTTTGCGATTGCGTCAAGCGTTGTATCATCAAATATCATCTGCATGGTACGCTCGACCACCAGATTTTCTATCCAGTCCTTTTTTACCGCCTTTTTGGTGCAGCCGGTTTTCCGCTTTGCGCTTCCGCACTTGTAATAGTAGTGCTTCTTCCCGGTATGGCTTGTACCGCTTTCGCCTACCATCAGCCGCCCACACTTGCCGCAAAACAGCTTCGTTGTCAGCAAAAAGGCTTCATCCGCTTTACTCATAGCCGGGGCGCGTTTGTTCCGTGCTATGCGTGCTTGTACCCGGTCAAATAGTTCCTGCGGAACAATGGCAGGAACGCCGCCGGGGATAACTACATCTTGATACCGATACTCGCCTATGTACTTTCTGTTTTTCAAGATGGCGTTGAAGCTGCCTAAACTGTACGGCTTGTTGTGCTTGGTCTGCAACCCTCGCTCATTGAGAGATTCCACGATAGCACGGACGGTTTCGCCATCGGCATAGCGGGTAAAAATCTCCAACACCACGGGCGCGGTCATGGGGTCAACCGCCAATCGTTTATCACTTCCCAACACATACCCCAACGGAATACCGCCGCCGTTGTTCAACCCCTTTAGGGCGTTTTCTTTCTGCCCTCGGTGTATCTTCTCGGACAGTTCAACGGAATAAAACTCGGCGTACCCCTCTAACAGACTTTCCAGCAAAATACCAGTGCTGTCCTCTGCAATAGCCTCTTTTGCCGATACCACCTTAACGCCGTTTTTCTTCAAAATGGCTTTGTAGTGGGCGCTGTCATAGCGGTTTCTGGCGAACCTGTCCAACTTCCAAACAAGGACAATATCGAACAGGCCATTTACGCTGTCCTTAATCATGCGTTGGAAATCCGGGCGGTTATCTGTTTTCGCGGACAATGCACGGTCAATATAGGTGCTTAACACCGTTATGCCGTTGCGCTCGGCGTATTCCTTGCACTCCCGAAGCTGCCCCTCTATGCTTTCCTCACGCTGACTATCGGAAGAATAGCGGGCGTAAATCACAGCTTTCATACTTGCACAACCTTTCGTTACTCTGTGGGTGGCTTGCCCGCCTCACTGGTGGGCGTTTCCCTTGATGTCCTGCCATTCAAAAATCTCCGTTTGTCAAGGTCTGGCGCAGCCAGTTCATTTTAACCTTGACGGGCGGAGATCTTTTGAATATTCTCCGCAAGGGGAAACTCCCGCCTTATTTTCGCTGTTCTTCCAACAGCTTTGTCAGTGTTTCCCGCAATTTTTCACTGACCGGGGAAGTCGGGTCAAAGCACATATCTACAAACTGCCGTAGTTCCTTGTTGTCCTGTGTAATAGCTTCCACCACTTTCGGCTTATGCTCATATAGCTTTCCCTCCGGCTGCTCCGTTCTGGCAAAGATATAATCTAAAGAAACATCAAAAAAATCGGCATACCACCGCAAAATCTTTAGCGGCGGAGAGGACTGCCCGTTTTCATAGCGGTTCACACTGGCTTGTGTTGCGCCCATCAGCGCGGCCAATTTAGCCTGTGACACGCCGACACTTTCTCGCAGAGATTTAAGCCGCTGCGCTACCTCTTGCATAGTCAACACTCCTTTCTTGTTTTATTATGATACAATATACGAGTTAAATAGTCAACACGAATACAGCATAAAATGAGGCGGTCAGAATAAATACTCTGACCGCCTCTGAAACAATAAAGGCTTATTTAGAAAATGCTCGATACAGGAAGGTCACAATCTGGGCGCGGGTGCAAGTGGTATCGGGGGAGAAAGTTGTTTTGCTTGTGCCGCTTGTCACGCCTTTTTCAACCGCCCAATCAACAGCGGGGGCATAAATCGTGGTAGTGGCTACATCGGTAAAGCTGCTGCTTTTTGTCGCAGCGGGGAAGCCTGTCGCACGCCAGATATAAAGAACCGCCGAACTGCGAGTGCAAGGGGTATTTCCATTGAAAACAGTGCTATCTCTGGAAACGATATTATTTTCTTTCGCCCACAACGCGGCCTTATAAAAATAGTCGCTTTCCTTTATGTCGGTGAATGTGTTCGTCTTGCTAGTCGGTTCGGGCGAACCCTGTGACCGCCAGAGGAAAGTCAAAATCTGCGCCGTAGTGCAGGTGCTATTCGGGGAAAAGGTTGTTTTAGATGTTCCTGCTGTGATACTCTTATCAACCGCCCAAGCCACCGAGTTCGCATAATAGGCGTTTGCGGCTACATCGGTAAAGGTCGGGGTTGCAGGAGAGTTGGCAGATTCAGGAGTATTCGGTGTATTACCGGCAAACGGATTGGAAGCGGCAGTATTTCCGGTAACATAAAAATATATTGCACCAGCATCAACTTCGCTTGGACTGCTTCCCCAACTGTCGTTATCCGGAAGATTTGCCAATATCAAATCTATCTTTGCAAGATATTCCGTATCCGATAGCTTGACAGATGTCAGCCCGGGAAAGAGCACCGTATTCGCCTCTGTTGCGTAGCAAGTTCCGTTCTTGAACGCTAAGTCAATCGAAATATAGTCCGATGTCAGAATACCATCCGGCAGCTCGATGTTCGTGCCTTCTGGAACGGCATAAATCGTAGCTGCTTTGGCAAAGAAATAGTCGCGTAGATAAGACTGTGCCGAACCAAAATAATCCTCGTTAATGGGTTCGCCACCGATAAATACCGATACAGAATCCATGTTGATTTTTTCCAGTTCTGAGCGCGAAATGGTGTAAAGAATAGGTTTTGAGAGGGTGTAAGTGCCGTTTGCGTCTGTAATCGTAGTGTCACCCGCTTTGTTTGCGGCAAATGCGGGAACAGTCAGACTGAAACAGAGCGCTAATGCGAGTGCAAGGGATAGCAGTTTTTTCATGTGGGTCACTCCTGTCTTTTAATTTGTCCTCTCATCATACCATAAATATATGGGAAAATCAACGACATATCGTTAGCTGTTTAAGCGGATAACCTTATAGACTGATTACAATACTAATCTGTATAAAGGTGTTGTAAAATGTGAATGTAAGAGATGCGGTAAAGCAGCGAATCCTTGATTTGTGCGAAGCCAACAATATAACAATCAATAAACTGGCTCTGGAATCCGGTTTAACGCAATCGACTTTGAATAGCATCATCAATACCGGGAGTAACAATCCAACATTGACAACCATCGCAAAAATATGTGTTGGGCTGAAAATTACAGTTCGTGAGTTTTTTGATGATGCTTTGTTTGAAAACATAGAGCAGGAAATTGGGTAAATAAAAGATGAATAATAAAAATCCTGATATTGCTAACGAACAAGCGCTTTTAATCAATTTTATTAAAGATAGCGAACGCACACAAGAAGATACACTCAAAATATTTCAGGAAAAAGTTGAGAACATAGTATCTCGCGGTATAGATTCAGGTGAATCTGCAAATGATGAGAAAGAAGCGTTAAGTAAAGCAATAGAGGCACTTTATCGGGAGGCTTCCGTTATTCAAAAGCCTTTCGGAAAAACGGTCGAAGCTATTATGATAGAAAAAGGGCTCACAAAGATATGGCACGGAAAAACCATTCTAGATGTTCCGAAAGCTACGGAGTTGACGGGTCTAAACGCCAATGTATTTCGCACTAATATGCACAGATCAGAATGTGTTGTAGACATGGGAACAGTTATATCAATGTGCATTGGATTTAAGCTAAGTCCAATTCTTACAGATAGGTTATTACAATCTGCGGGATTGGCTTTCCGTCTGGATAATCCGGAACATCTTGCTTATCTCTTTTTGTTGGAATATTGCATGGATTATAGTATTGAGCAGTGTAACAAAATATTAGAAAAATTGGGTATTCCCAAAACGAAGCGATTAGGTTCCTATGGCAGAGAAAAAAACGGAGAAAGCATGGAATATAAAAAACGCAATAAAGAGCCTAAATAGGAAGTCGTCCGATATAACGGACGACTTCCTTGTTTTTTTGTAGAAAATGCCGAATTTCACCGAAAGAATTATATTCCCCGAAAACGCTGCTTTTGATGGCTTTTTGCCATATCAAAAACAGCGTTTTCCTTGTGATAGGGCAATTCCATATGTATTCGCTCAATTACTGCGCCAGATAAAAATTTGGACTACAATACACTTACCAGCTGGACAACAGAGATGATGGCCCATCAAATGAAAATTATGTAGCTGTCCTATCGGCTCGACGGGGAGAAAGGTGCTTAAAATGTCAAGAAATAAGAAACTCACTTCGATTCAATTCATTCCGGTAGGAACTAAGGAGGAACAGAAGTTTCTCGTCCTGTATGCTGACGAGGCCGCAACTGCGCAGTACTTGGCTGGAACTATCAATGATGATACGCGGTTTACGGCGTTCTGTATTCCAACAGCGAATATGTCCACAGATTCCATGACGATTCTTATGGAAGATGGCGTAGTGCGGAAAGTAATTTCCAGTAGCGAAAACTAATTTGTAAACCAGCTGTCCTATCCGGCTTGACGGGGAGAAAGGAGCATACAGTGCCCTACAAACTGAATGTTGATCTGACTGCTGTTAACGGCAGGGACTTCGCCATTTTGACGGGGAAAGCCGATATTTTTTCATACGGAAGCGATGGAAAACGCGCTTCAGAGGAAGCTATCGGGGTTAAGCTGACCGTGGCGCTGCAAGGCGCGCGCCTCGCCCCTCTTACGGTCAAGTTTGATTATGATCCGCTGCCCAAAGTGACTGATGAAGAAATTGAGGAAGCTGTTATGAACTGTAAGCCCTTGTTTGTGCAGATTCCCGACTGTGCTGTGAGCCTTTTTTCCAGCAATGGTAGTGGTATCGGTATGACCGCTACCGCCCAGACCGCCCAGATCGTTACCCTTAACAGCAAATAAAAATATAGGGCAGACATAGGGTTTCCTATGTCTGCCCGGAAAGGAATTTTGCATGGAGCAAGTAAAAAATCTAATATTTCAAAATGATAATTTCACTTTCTATGCTGTTGCACTTGCCCTCACCTTGACTGTGGTTATCTGCCTTATTCAAGTCATTCGTACACCGCCGCTTTTGAAACGACGATTTGACCGCGCTGTGCGATGCTGCGGATTGCATAACGCGCAAAACGAATACCCTGCGCTAGTCAGCGTTAAACGCGATAAAGGCAAGCCCCACGGCTTGATTTTGAAGGTCAATAACAAGGGGTTGTCGCTGCCGGATTTTAACAGCCATTATGAGCGACTGCGGGTAATAATGGGCGGAATTTTCCGCATGGAGTACGGGCGTAATATAAACTATACCCTTTTGTACTTTCTTCCGCAAAAATATATTCGCCCCGCCTTATTCACGCCCGACGATTCCGCTTCGGGCAGTATTGATGTAAAACACATAATCAATATGCTTATCGTTGGTGCGACTGGCACAGGGAAAACCGTTGCCCTTAAAATTCTGCTTACGAAGATTGCACGCTTTCAGCCGGACGCGAAAATCTGGTTACTTGATTTCAAGCAATTTGACTTTCGAAGTCTTTCTGACAAGCCCAGATATTATGGCTATGCAGACTGTCTACAAGGCTTGGAAGATTACTATGCGGCGTTCAAGCAACAGCAGGAAAACAGCACAGCGGGTGCGCCCCAATATCTTATTATTGATGAGTGGGGCAGCTTTCTTCTATCCTTGGATAAGAAAACCGCTGAGCAGGCAAAGGCGAGGCTCGCGGAGCTGCTCATGCTAGGGCGGGCATATCGCTTCTTTCCTATTATCGGAATCCAAAGGCCGGACGCGACTTATTTTGCCGGGGCGAGAGATAACTTTCAATGCTGTCTTGCCCTTGGCAATCTTAGCCGTGAGGGGCGGAGAATGCTCTTCCCGGATGAAGTTGCAGAATCCATTACACAGTGCAGCAAGCGCGAGGGGCATCTTTATATTGATGGCGTTGGTATCGAGAAAATCAGAATTGCAGAGGTGCAGAGCATGGATGCTTTGGACAAGGCGATTCAAGAGGCAATGAGCCGTTAAAACGGGCGGAGCGGGCGGCGAAGCAGCGCGAGAGCCGCCGAACCGCCCGCCGCCGCAGGCGGCTTAACTTGATATTTTATGAACATTGACAGAATCCCGGATGTGCGGCCAGACAGGGCGGAAACGCCTGTGACGGTCAAACGATGCGGGAATGTGATTGAAGTTCGCTATATGCGTTCCACTCCATGTGCTGTCATTGAAAAGGTAAACGCCGACTTATATGTTGATAAGCGAACGGGCGAAGTCAAAGAGTTCTGTCATTCCGCAAACCGGGCAGACAGCAAAGCCAGTGTTGCACAATCGCTCCGCAAGCTGCGCGACTTAATCAATGCCAATCTAACAGCCCCGGAAACGGCATTGTGGGTAACGCTGACATATAAAGAAAATATGCGGGATGAAAGGCGTGTCTACGAGGATTTCCGCCGTTTCTGGCAGCGGTTTCGGTACTATCTCAAAAAGCATGAATACCAACCTGCGGAATATATCACAGCAGCAGAACCGCAAGGGCGGGGCGCATGGCATTTGCATTGCCTCTTTCTGTTCCCGAAAAAAGCACCTTTCATTCCTAATGCAGATATGGCGCGGATTTGGGGGCATGGATTTACCAAGACCAAAAGCCTACAAGAAATTGACAACCCCGGCTTGTACCTAACCGCATATCTGGGCGATATGGAATTATCGGAAGCGCTCCGCGTCGGAAATGCAAAAGGACAGATAGCCGAGGCGGAAATAACAGACGAACAAGGCAAGCACCGAAAGAAAGCAATTATCAAAGGGGCGCGGCTGCACCTGTACCCGCCCGGCTTTAATCTGTACCGGGCAAGCCGGGGGGTGAAAAGGCCGGAAATATGGCAGACAACGGAAGCCGAAGCGCAAGCATTGGTACACGGCGCACCGCTCACCTATGAAAAGACAATCTCCATTACCGATGAAGCCGGGGCAGTCAAAAACATTATCAACTATCGACAATACAATAGTGCCTCAAAGGAGGGAGGCCAGATTGACACAGCGCAAGAAGCAATACCATCCAAAGATACCTGACTATGAGTTAGAGGCGATTGCCCGCTGTCTGCTCCCGGATATGCAAAGCTATTTTAAAAGTGACGAGGGCAAACGGGCCTTTGCCGAATGGCAAGCACAGCAGCAAGAACAGGGGGATAATCCCCAATAACAGCGGCGGCAGTATGTACCACACATACCGCCGCCGTTTTGCGTTACACTATTTCGTCTAAATAAATGATAAATCCGAACCCATTCCCTACCGGAAAAAGGTTCGGATTATCTTGATTTGGTGGACTTGAAGGGGATCGAACCCTCGACCTCTCGGATGCGAACCGAACGCTCTCCCAAACTGAGCTACAAGCCCGAATATATGTTGTCAAGAAAAGTGTTTTGACCAAACTCAACTGAACAGGGAAGGCGGGGACTGCTTTCCGCACCGCTTTCAACTGCGCTAATCGCCCAAATGTCAACTTTTTGCAAGCAATTTACCGATCAAACCAAACTCTATTCGTTTAATTAGCTAAACTACCCTTGACAATTATTAATTATAACGGTAGAATAATTTCATGTCAAGCACTTTTTCCGGTGCAAAGCAAAAACAGCGTGCAGCAGCCAGCTGTGCCAAAAGGAGAATTTAACATGAAAAACAGCGAAAAAACAATGGAAAAGATCGTAGCGCTCTGCAAGGGCCGCGGCTTCGTATACTCCGGCTCGGAGATTTACGGCGGTCTTGCAAACACCTGGGACTACGGTCCGCTCGGCGTTGAGTTCAAGAACAACGTCAAGGCAGCATGGCGCAAGAAATTTGTGCAGGAGAGCCAGTACAATGTAGGTCTTGACTCCGCGATCCTGATGAACCCGATGACCTGGGTTGCTTCCGGTCATGTTGGCGGCTTCTCTGACCCGCTGATGGACTGCAAGGAGTGCAAGGAGCGTTTCCGTGCCGACAAGGTAATTGAGGATTGGTGTGCTGAGAACAACTACGATCTCGGCAAGAGTGTTGACGCACTCAGCCAGGCTGAGATGAAGGCATTCATTGATGAGCATGAGATCGCATGCCCGACCTGCGGCAAGCACAACTGGACCGACATCCGTCAGTTCAATCTGATGTTCAAGACCTTCCAGGGCGTTACCGAGAACGCGAAGAACGAGCTGTATCTGCGTCCGGAGACCGCACAGGGCATCTTCGTAAACTTCCAGAACATCCAGCGCACCACCCGTAAGAAGATTCCGTTCGGCGTTGGTCAGGTAGGCAAGTCCTTCCGCAACGAGATTACCCCGGGCAACTTCACCTTCCGTACCCGCGAGTTTGAGCAGATGGAACTGGAGTTCTTCTGCAAGCCGGGCACCGACCTTGAGTGGTTCAAGTACTGGAAGGATTACTGCCACAACTTCCTGCTGTCTCTCGGCATGAAGGACGAGAACCTGCGTCTGCGCGACCACGATCCGGAGGAGCTGTCTCACTACTCCAACGCTACCACCGATATCGAGTTTATGTTCCCGTTTGGCTGGGGCGAGCTGTGGGGCATTGCCGACCGCACCAATTTCGACCTGACCCAGCATCAGAACACCTCGGGTGTTTCGATGGAATACTTCGATCAGGAAGCAAATGAGAAGTATATTCCGTATGTTATCGAGCCTTCGCTTGGTGCTGACCGTGTTGCGCTGGCCTTCCTGTGCGACGCTTACGACGAGGAAGTCGTAGGTCAGGACAAGAACGGCAAGGACGATGTTCGTACCGTTCTGCGTCTGCATCCGGCTCTGGCACCGTTCAAGGCTGCTGTACTGCCGCTGTCCAAGAAGCTGACCGACAAGGCTATGCCGATCTGGCAGGAGCTGGCTAAGCAGTTCTCTGTTGATTTTGACGATGCAGGCTCTATCGGTAAGCGCTACCGCCGTGAGGACGAGATCGGTACGCCGTACTGCGTAACCGTCGATTTCGAGACCGAGCAGGATGGCTGCGTAACCGTTCGTGACCGTGACACTATGGAGCAGGAGCGCATCAAGATTGAGGAAGTTGCTGCTTATATCGCAAAGAAGATCGAGTTCTGATTTTTCGCTGCTGAACATTGATCATCAAAACCGCTGCACAATCCCTGTGCGGCGGTTTTCTTTTATTTGGATGGCGAACAGGAAACACCACTCCAAAACCTATCGAAAAAATAGGGATTGGGCCATCGGAAATTGGGCAATCTGCCGGAACGAAAAAAGTTTGTCGGAAAGGGTTGACAGGAGAGGGGGTATTTAGTATAATCATAGCAATCCCAGTGAAATAATATGAATTTAGGAGAAGCGGTTATGCGATACTACTTTGAAAAGCTGCTCCGCTCGAATTTCCGATTTGGGCGAATGTGATTCTTCTTTTTATTACAGCAAGTCACAAACAACTTTATGGAATGTATAAAAAGGAGATAATTCATCATGGCAACTATCAAGAATACCGAAAACTGGTCCTTTGAAACCAAGCAGCTGCACATCGGTCAGGAAACCGCTGACCCGGTTACCGATTCCCGTGCAGTTCCGATCTACCAGACCACTTCTTATGTTTTCCATGACAGTCAGCACGCGGCAGACCGTTTCGGTCTGGCTGACGCAGGCAATATCTACGGTCGTCTGACCAATTCTACGCAGGATGTGTTCGAGAAGCGCATTGCAGCGCTCGAGGGTGGTGTTGCTGCTCTGGCTACCGCTTCCGGTGCCGCAGCAATCACTTACACCATTCAGGCACTTGCTCAGGCCGGCGACCACATCGTAGCACAGAAGACCATCTACGGCGGCAGTTATAACCTGCTGGCACACACTCTGCCGCAGTTCGGCGTTGAGACCACCTTCGTTGATGCACATAATCTGGAAGAACTGGAAGGCGCTATCAAGGACAATACTAAGGCTGTTTACATCGAGACTCTCGGCAACCCGAATTCCGATATTCCGGATATCGAGGCTATTGCAAAGATTGCGCACAAGCACGGTCTGCCGCTCGTAATTGACAACACCTTCGGTACTCCGTACCTCATCCGCCCGATCGAGTACGGTGCTGATATCGTTGTTCACTCTGCTACCAAGTTCATCGGCGGTCACGGCACGACCCTCGGTGGTATCATCGTTGATTCCGGCAAGTTCGACTGGAAGGCATCCGGCAAATATGCACCGATTGCTGAGCCGAACCCGAGCTATCACGGCATCTCTTTCGCAGATGCAGTTGGTCCTGCTGCCTTTGTAACCTACATCCGCGCTATCCTGCTGCGTGATACCGGTGCTACCATTTCTCCGTTCAACGCATTCCTGCTGCTGCAGGGCACCGAGACGCTGTCTCTGCGTATCGAGCGTCACGTTGAGAACACCAAGAAGGTTGTTGAATTCCTGACCAATCACCCGCAGGTTGAGCATGTAAACCATCCGTCTCTGCCGAATCATCCGGACCATGCACTGTACGAGAAGTACTTCCCGAACGGCGGTGCGTCCATCTTCACATTTGATATCAAGGGCGGCAAGGAAGCAGCTTTCAAGTTTATCGACAAGCTGCAGATCTTCTCTCTGCTGGCAAACGTTGCTGACGTTAAGAGTTTGGTCATCCATCCGGCAACCACCACTCACTCGCAGCTGACCGCAGAGGAACTGGAGGATCAGGGTATCCATCAGGGCACCATCCGTCTGTCCATTGGCACCGAGAATATCAATGATATTCTGGCTGACCTCGAGCAGGCATTCAACTAAGCAAAGTATCGGTATTCCTATTTACCTCTTACAATTTGATAAGCAAAGCCCGCCGTTCCCGGCGGGCTTTGCTTTTTATTCAACTTTTCGGCTGCTGTGTGGTGTCATCCTGTCGGAAGAGCAGCGAGATACACCATGCTGCCGCCAGTCCGACTAGGGTGTAGACGATGCGGCTGATGGCGCCGGTCTGTCCGCCGCACAGCAGCGCGACCAGATCGAGCTTGAAAATGCCGATCAGTCCCCAGTTCAGACCGCCGATAATCATCAGTATCAGTGCGATTTTGTCGATAAGCATAGAAAAACTCCCCTTTCGGTTTGCATTCAGTATAACCGAAAAGGGGAGTTTCATGCATTTTTTACGTTACAGTTGGGAGAAAACCTCACCTATCGGCGCATGAATGACCAGATCAGCACGGCGATCCGCAGGAGTGGGGGACTTGTTGACCAGAACCAGCTTATTGCCGCGGTAATAGTCGATCAGGCCGGCCGCCGGATATACCGCTAGCGACGTACCGCCGATGATCAGGATATCCGCCTTGGAGATGTACTCCACGCTCTTGTTGATGGTGTAGCTGTCGAGTCCCTCCTCGTACAGCACGACATCCGGCTTGATAATACCGCCGCAGGAGCATCGCGGAATACCGGTGCCCTTGACGATATCCTCAACCGGATATGGCTTGCGGCAGCGCATGCAATAGTTTCGCAACACCGAGCCGTGCAGCTCAAGCACTTCCTTCGAGCCTGCCTTCTGGTGCAGACCGTCGATGTTCTGCGTTACAACGGCACGACACTTGCCCTCGCGTTCCCACTCGGCCAGCTTGAGGTGTGCGGCATTCGGCTCCGCATCCAGTGCAAGCATCTTTGCGCGATAGAAGCGGTAAAACTCCTCGGTTTCACTCAAAAAGAACGTGTGGCTGAGAATGGTCTCCGGCGGGTATTTGTACTGCTGGTTGTACAGACCGTCCACCGAGCGGAAATCCGGAATGCCGCTCTCGGTCGATACGCCCGCACCGCCGAAAAAGACGATATTGTCGCTGCCGTCGATCCACTCTCTCAGTTTAGCAATCTTCTCATCCATGATATTAGCTCCTTTCGTCGCTAATGAATTGAAAACGGATAATGGAGAATTGAAAATTAAGGTATTGGGCATTTTCTATTCTCGGTTTTCCATTGTTTCGATTATTCGGTAATCGAAACCAGACCCTCATGGCGCGGCTTTGCCGGCGTTTCCTTTTCGATGTAGCCGATTGCAGCGGAGCAGACAACGATGTGGTCCTCCGGTACGCCGTACTCGGTCAACAGTGCACGAACCTCGGGCACGTCGCAGGTCTCGCGCAGCTGGTTGATCCAGCAGGAGCCGAGGCCAAGCTCGGTAGCCATCAGCAGCAGATTCTCCATTGCAGCAGCGCCGTCTACCAGAGCGTGGTGCTCATCCCGCTTGTAGGAAATGATAATATTGACCGGTGCACCGTAGAAATTATACTCCGGACCGCGATTGTCTGCCTCAGCAACGGCACGGGCCAGCTTGAGCGACTTCTCTGCATTGTAAATCACGGTAAAGTGCCACAGGTACTTGCCCATGCCGGAAGGGCCCATTCAGCAGCTTCAACAATCTGCATGATCTGATCCTTCGGCGGCAGCTCGGACTTGAACGCGCGCGTAGAGCGGCGAGACTTGATAACTTCCATCAGGTTAGACATAGGGAAAAACCTCCTGAAACAAATAGGGATTGATATTTATAAATATAGTATATAGCATTCTGGGTGTCGTTTCAAGACAACATGAACAAAAATACGGCTGCATCTGTAAATTATCTGTGAAAACAGCGGTTTATGTGGTATACTGATTCTAATTGAAAAATAATGCGGGAGGAATCTCTTACATGATCACTATCAGCGATCTTAGCTTAAACTTCAGCGGCGAGCCGCTGTTCAAAGATGTAAACCTGAAATTTACCCAGGGCAACTGCTACGGTGTTATCGGTGCAAACGGTGCAGGCAAGTCTACCTTCCTGCGCATTCTGTCCGGCGATTTGGACCCGTCCACCGGCACGGTTTCGATTGCGCCCAAGACCCGTATGAGCGTACTCAAGCAGGACCACTTTGCCTTCAACGAGGAGACTGTTCTCAACACGGTTCTCGGCGGCAATGAGCGTCTGCTTGAGGTCATGCACGAAAAGGATGCGCTCTACATGAAGGACCCGTTCACCGAGGAGGACGGCAACAGGGCTGCCGAGCTGGAGTCCGAGTTTGCTGAAATGGGCGGTTGGGACGCCGAGACCGAGGCCAGCCAGCTGCTGAACGGTCTGGGTCTGGATGCAGATGCCATCCTGTACACCGAGATGAAGAACCTCGGTGACGTTGAGAAGGTCAAGGTGCTGCTGGCGCGTGCACTGTTCGGCAAGCCGGATATTCTGCTGCTGGACGAGCCTACCAACCATCTGGATATTCAGGCAGTCCGCTGGCTGGAGGACTTCCTTGCCGATTTTGAGGGCACCGTCCTCGTTGTATCGCATGACCGTCACTTCCTGAACAACGTATGTACCCACATCGTCGATATTGACTACGGCAAGATCAAGCTGTACGTCGGCAACTATGAGTTCTGGTATGAGTCCTCTCAGTTGGTTCAGCGCATGATCAAGGACCAGAACCGCAAGAATGAGGAAAAGATCAAGGAACTGCAGAACTTCATTCAGCGTTTTGCGGCAAACAAGTCCAAGTCCCGTCAGGCGACCAGCCGCCGCAAGCTGATCGACAAGCTGTCCGTCGAGGAAATGCCGGCTTCGTCCCGCCGTTACCCGTGGGTAGCGTTCGACGCGGACCGTGAGGCAGGCAAGGACATTCTCGAGGTGCGCGGCATCTCCAAGACCATCGACGGCGAGAAGGTGCTCGACAACGTATCTTTCATCGTGCGCCGCGGTGACAAGATTGCGTTCATATCGGATAACGAGCTGGCAATGACTACGCTGTTCCAGATTCTTATGGGCGAGATGAAACCGGATGAGGGCAGCTTCAAGTGGGGCGTTACCACCTCGCAGAGCTATTTCCCGAAGGACAACAACGAGTTCTTCGAGGGCCACGAGGAAAACATGCTCGACTGGATCGCACCGTATTCCCGCACGGATACACTGGAATCCACGCTGCGCGGCTTCCTCGGCCGTATGCTGTTCTCCGGCGACGATGTTTACAAGCCGGTTCGCGTACTGTCCGGCGGTGAGAAGGTTCGCCTGATGCTGGCGCGCATGATGCTGTTCGGCTCGAACGTGCTCGTCATCGACCAGCCGACCAACCACCTCGATCTGGAATCCATCACCGCAGTCAACAACGGCGTTCGTGATTTCAAGGGCACCGTGCTGTTCGCGTCGCATGACCACGAGTTCGTGCAGACCATTGCGACCCGTATTATCGAAATTCGTGAAAAGGGTGTTCTGGACAAGGAATGCACCTACGACGAGTTCCTCGAGTTCCGCGAGACCTACAAGGGCTGATGCCGGAGCGCTTTCGGCGCGGTTTGAACGGTCTGCTCGTGCTGCTGATACTGGGTGCACTGGCATACGCCTCGGCGCTGCTGTTTGGCTGGAACTGTCCGATCAAATACTTGACCGGCGTGCCATGTCCCGGCTGCGGACTGAGCCGTGCACTTGCCGCTCTGCTCCGGCTGGACTTTCGTACGGCACTGCGGTTTCACCCGATGGTTTTCGTTCTGCCGACAGTCGTTTTGTACGCACTGTTTGGTAAAAAGCCGCTTCTTGGCTCAAAAAAACTCGAACGCGTGCTGCTGTGGAGCGTTATCGTGCTGGATATCGCAATTTGGCTGATACGTCTCGCGCTGCATGACCCGCTGATTTTTTGAAGATTTCCCGCTCGAACTGTACTGCACGGTTCGAGCGGATGTTGCTTTATTCGGCATTTTGTGCAATATGCAAAAATTAACCGGAAATTTAATCGGGTTTTGCTGTACTTTTTCGTAGGCACATGCTATACTGTTGCCAAGGGAGGGGATAGTTTATGATGTTTGGAATTGACAGCCTGTATATCTGGCTGGCTGTCATTATCATCAGTGTAGCGGTAGAGGCGTTTACACTCACGCTGTGCGGCATCTGGTTCGCTGCCGGCGGTGTCGCGGCACTCATTGCAGCCAGCCTTTCGGTCGGATTGATGGGGCAGTGGATTGTGTTCATCGTGTTCTCCGCGCTGCTGCTTGTACTGGTGCGTCCGCTCTGCCGCCGTTTTCTCGGCAGCCGACAGCAGGCGACCAACGCAGATCGTATCATCGGACAGACGGCTGTTGTTACCGAACCGATTGACAATATTCTGGAGACCGGTGCGGTGAAAATCAACGGAAAGATCTGGACAGCCCGCAGTACGACTGACGCGCAAATTGCAATCGGGACAAGAGTCACGGTTGTGGAGATCCGCGGCGTCAAGGCGATTGTAAAACCGAACCAACTGTAAAGGAGCGTTATCATGGATTATATTATTGTACCCATCATCTGGATTGTGCTGATTATTCTGTTCATCGCGTTCATTGCAAGCAATATCGTGATCGTGCCGCAGGCGAAGGCGTATGTTATCGAGCGTCTCGGTACCTACCGCGACACATGGAGCACCGGCCTGCATTTCAAGGTGCCGCTGTTTGAGCGCATTGCCCGCAAGGTAACCCTCAAGGAGCAGGTAGTCGATTTTCCGCCGCAGCCGGTTATCACCAAGGATAACGTAACCATGCAGATCGACACGGTCGTGTACTTCCAGATCACCGACCCGAAGCTGTTTGCATACGGTATCGAGAGCCCGATGGCGGCAATCGAAAATCTGACTGCAACCACACTGCGAAACATCATCGGTGATCTCGAGCTTGACCAGACGCTGACCAGCCGCGATATCATCAACACCAAAATGCGCTCCATCCTCGATGAAGCGACCGATGACTGGGGCATTAAGGTAAACCGCGTGGAGCTGAAGAACATCATTCCGCCGGCAGCCATTCAGGAATCTATGGAGAAGCAGATGAAGGCCGAGCGCGAACGCCGCGAGTCCATTCTGGTAGCGGAAGGTAAAAAGCAGTCCGCGATTCTGGTGGCTGAAGGTGAAAAGGAAGCAACCGTTCTTGCTGCAGAGGCAAATCGCCTTGCCAAGATCAAGGAGGCCGAAGGTGAAGCGGAAGCGCTGCTTACCGTGCAGAAGGCACTGGCAGACTCCATCAATCTGCTGAATGAAGCGGCACCGACCGAGCAGGTTATCAAGCTGAAATCCCTCGAGGCATTCAGCAGCGCCGCTGACGGCAAGGCAACTAAGATCATTATCCCGAGCGAGATTCAGAGCCTTGCGGGTCTGGCAACCTCATTCAAGGAAGTTATGACCGATCCGAAGCGCGAACAGCCCAAGAAGTAAAAAATGCGTTCAAGTCCTGCAGACCGTATCCGGCCTGCAGGACTTTTTTGCACGCAAAATTGTCATTTGTGTCCGACTCGATTCTTGACAGAAGTGGACTGGAATGTTATCATAAGTTGAATAGATATGCACATATTGCGGGAGGGATCAAATTGTCGGCAAAGCATACAGACGCAGAACTGGAGTGCTGCGAGGAGCATATCGTCCATACGGACGCAGTTATGGCAGCGCGCAGCGCAATGCCGGCAGAGGAGATCACTACAGCCGCATCAGATTTTTTCAAAGCGTTTTCCGACAAGACCCGCTTGCGGATACTGGCGGCGCTTGTGTCCGCAGAGCTGTGTGTCTGCGATATTGCATCGCTGCTGAACATGAGCCAGTCCGCGATATCGCATCAGCTTCGTTTTTTGAAGCAGGCGCGGCTGGTCAAGAGTCGAAAAAACGGAAAAACAGTATACTATGCGCTGTGCGATGATCATATTCAGACCATTTTGGCACAGGGAATCGCGCACGTGCAGGAGGGATAAACGGAATGAGCGAAAATAACCGCCCTGATTCGGAACAGAAGAAGGACCAGACAACGGCGGAAGATATTTTAGCACAGGTCGATTCGATTTTAGCGGATCTGGAAAATTCGGCAGTAGCGCAGCTGTTTGCCGCTCCGGAAAAGCCTAAAACCGAAGAGAACAAAAAACCGCCTGAAAAAGAAGAATCAGCGCCGCCCGGCGAGCCTGAGCCGCCGGACAAGAATGCGGAGCAGCCGGAAACTGAACCGGAAGCCGATACATCGCACCAAAGTGAAAGCGAATCTCCGGAGGCGGAAACGCCGCCCGAGGAAGCGGCGGCAGCTGAGCCTGCAAAGCCCTCGGAGGAATCAGACGCAGCTGAGGAATCGCCGGAAGATTCGGAAGACGAATTTGACGAAGAAGAAGATTCGCCGGATGAGGCTGAAGACGAGGACGACTGGGACGAACCGGAATTTGACGACGAAGGTATAGAGGACGAGCTTCCTGAGGAAGAACAGTCAGAGGAAGCGGAATTCGAGCCTATCATAGAGGAAAAGCCGGACAGGCTGCAGAAGCTAAAAGAAAAACTGAAAAACCATGAAAAGGACAAGGCGGAGAAAAAGGAACAGGCAAAATCCGCACCTAAGGAGAAGCCTAAGCCAAAGGATGAAGAAAAAACGGAGGAAAAGAAGCCGGAACCGTCAGTAATCGAAGCTCCGGAGGACGTGGACGATACCACCGGTATGAATTTCGTGCAGAAGGCACAGTACCGGGCAAAAATGCGTCGGCGTGAGCAGACCCGTCTGCGGCGAGAAAATGCACGCCGTATACAGGAAGGCGCTGAAGTGACCTATCAGCCGATGACACGGTTGGATATGCAGAGCACAGGCGCACGGCTGGCTGCCGCGGCAATCGTTCTTGTGGCCGGAATCGCGATGGGAGATTCGAGCGCGGCATTGCCGCTCTGCCTGTTGGCGTTTTTGATCACAGCGCTGCCGATTGCAGCGCGTGTGCTGACCAATCTGACACACGGTTCATTTTTCGATGAATATCTGCTTGTGCTAATGGCATCCATCGGCGCATTCGCGCTCGGCAGCCGTGCAGAAGCAACGATCGTGCTCATCCTGTTTGAGATTGGCAAAATTGCAGGTGATATCGTTCTATCATCCACCTATCAGGCATTGCCGCAGCAGCATGATTTCATGCCGGAAAAGGCAACGGTCGTCAACATGAAGGGCGAACAGCGTCAGGTTCCGCTGGCAGATATCCGTCTGGGCGAGCTGGTTCTGGTACACTCGGGTGAGCGCGTACCGATTGACGGCGTTGTACTTCGCGGAGACGGCACGGTGGATGACAGCGTGCTTACCGGTGAAAACGTGCCGATGGCAGTTGATAAGAACACGCGTGTGCTGGCAGGCAGCCGGTATAACGGCTCTCTGATGCTGATTCGTGTGATCTCGCGCTATGAAGACTGCGCGGTTCGTCAGATTCGCCGCGTACAGAATGCGGCCGCCGAACACAAGGCAGCGTTGGAAAACAGTGCGCAGCGTAATGCCAAGCGTCTGGTTCCGGTTGTGATCGTCATTGCCGTACTGGCAGCCGCACTTCCGCCGCTGTTCATGCCCGGTTCAGATATGACCGGCTGGATATATCGCGGACTGACGCTTCTCATCGCCTGCTGTCCGACCGCACTGGCGCTGGCTGTCCCACTTGCTTTTGTATGCGGCGGCGGCCGACTTGAGAGTGAAGGCGTTCACATGAAGGGCAGCGAAGCGATGGAACGGACTGCAGACCTGCGTCTGGTCGTGTTCAACAAGACCGGCACAGTGACTAACGGCAATCTGCAGATTAAAAAGATTTATCCCACACAAGAGTTTTCCGAAAAGAACTGTCTGGCACTTGCCGCAGCAGCTGAGCAGCTTTCACAGCATCCGATTGCGCGCACAATCGCAAGTGCATGCCAGGAAAAACTGCCAAAGATCGAGGAATTTGAGGAATTCCCGGGCCGTGGCGTGCGCGCCCGTATCGGTGATCACGTTCTGCTGGTAGGCAACCGCAAGCTGATGGTCTCCCGCGGTGTCAAGGGCTTGCCGGATATCGACGGCACGGTTGTTTACATCGCCTGTGAAGGGGCGCACATCGGTGTGATTGAATTGGAGGATACGGTTCGTCCGTCCGCTGCTGACGCGATCAAGAAGATCAAGGATCAGGGCGTTGAGCGCACGGTGCTTATCACCGGTGACGCTGAGACACCAACTCAGCGAATTGCAAATGCCGCCGGCATCGACACCGTTCACTGCGGTTTGATGCCCGAGGAAAAGCAAGCGAAGCTGGACTTTATGATGCGCACGATTCCGACAGACGGCACGACCGCCTATGTCGGCGACGGCGTAAGCGATATCGAGCAGCTCAAGATGGCCGATGTCGGTGTGGCAATGGGCACGCGCGGCTCCCGCTATTCAGCGGATGCGGCGAATATACTGATTACCGCAAATGATCTGAGCGGTCTCGGTGAGGCTGTTCAGGTCTGCAAGACTACACACGGAGTTGCAATGCAGAATCTGACACTGCTGGCCGCCATCAAGCTGGTGCTTGCTGTACTGGCGCTGATCGGTCTGGCGCAGATGTGGATGGCAGTTATCGTCGATGCTGTACTCACGGTGCTGACCGTGTTCAATACGACTCGACTGCTCGGTAGCAAGCCGGAAATTCCGGAGGAATAAGCAAAACGCGAAGGAAGTGTAAAAGCTTTCTTCGCGTTTATTTTTTTGTTTCATGTACTTTCTGCGCGAAAACGGTCAAAAACGGTATGGTTTTTTTCGGAAGGATATGATACAATAATCTGTATGAATGAAAATGGAGGAATACGTCTTGCATAAAAAGATGGAAGCCATTTTGTCCCGTGTACAGAAGCCGGCACGCTACGTCGGCGGTGAATGGGGCTCGGTGATGAAAGATAAAAAGAACATCGATCTACGATTTGCGTTCTGTTTTCCGGATACCTATGAGGTTGCCATGTCTCACCTCGGTTCGCGTATCCTGTACGGTCTGCTCAACGATCAGAAGGGCATCTGGTGCGAACGCGTCTGCGCGCCATGGATTGACATGGAGGCCGAAATGCGTGAGGCAGGGCTGCCGCTGTACGGCCTGGAGAGCGGTGACCCATTGTCGGACTTTGATATTATCGCTTTTACGCTGCAGTACGAGCTGTCGTTTTCCAACATTCTGAATATGCTGGATCTCGGCGGTATTCCGGTGCTGGCAAAGGACCGCACCGAGCTCAAGCATATTGTAGCCTGCGGCGGTCCGTGTGCCTACAATCCGGAGCCGCTCGCTGACTTTGTTGACCTGTTCATGATCGGCGACGGCGAGGAGATCATGCTGGAATTTACCGATCTGTACCGCAAGGCCAAGCGCGAAGGCTGGTCTAAGCAGGAATTCCTGATTGCGGCAGCACAGATCGAGGGCATGTATGTACCTTCGCTGTACGAGGTCAAGTACCACGAGGACGGCACGATTGAGCGCGTTACGCCGACACACGGCGCACCCGCACTCGTGCAGAAGCGCATCGTCAAGGATCTGGATACCATGTACTATCCGGAGTCCTTCGTTGTGCCCTCGACGGATATTGTGTTCGACCGTGCGATGATCGAGCTATTCCGCGGCTGTCCGCGCGGCTGCCGGTTCTGTCAGGCCGGCCACACTTATCGTCCACTGCGCACCAAGTCCAAGGAAGTGCTGCTCAAGCAGGCGCAGGCGGTGCTCAAGAACTCCGGTTACGAGGAAATCTCTCTGTCCTCGCTGTCTACCAGTGACTACGGTGAGCTGTCCGGTCTGACCGAGTGCATGCTCGATTATTGTGAGCCGCGTCATATCAGCCTGTCGCTGCCGTCTCTTCGTGCGGACAGCTTTTCCGCCGAACTGATGGAACGCGTACAGAAAACCCGCAAAAGCGGCCTGACGTTCGCATGTGAGGCCGGTACGCAGCGCCTGCGTGATGTTATCAACAAGAACATCCGCGAGGAGGACGTGCTACATGCCTGCGAGATTGCCTTTCAAGGCGGCTGGAATAACGTCAAGCTCTATTTCATGATGGGTCTGCCGACCGAAACCTATGAGGATCTGGATGGTATTTCCGACATCTGCAAAAAGGTTGCCTACTGCTGGCGCGAAAACACGCCCAACCGTGCGCGCGGCGTGCGTATCACAGCGTCGGCATCGTGCTTCGTGCCCAAGCCGCAGACTCCGTTCCAGTGGGATGCACAGGATACGCTCGAGCAGTTCCGCGAGAAGCAGGCGCATATGAAAGTTGTGATGAAGACCAAGAACGTCACCTACAACTGGCATGATGCCGAAACCTCGGTGCTCGAGGGCGTTATTGCACGCGGCGACCGCCGTCAGGGCAAGGCGATTCTGCTGGCGTGGCAGCGCGGCTGCAAGATGGACGGCTGGGATCAGTGCTTCGACTTTGACAAGTGGATGCAGGCGTTCCGCGACTGCGGACTCGATCCAGAGTTCTACGCATCCCGTCAGCGTCCGATGGACGAGGTGTTCCCGTGGGATCACATCGGCTGCGGCACGCGCAAGGAGCATCTCAAGCGTGAGTGGGAGCGTTCCCGTGAAGCGGCTATCACGCCGGACTGTATGCACCAGTGTGCCGGCTGCGGCGCAAGCGCTCTGCTGAAGGGAGGCAAGTGCCATGTTTAAGGCAAGAATGAAGTTTGCCAAGGAGGGACGCGCCAAGTATATCTCCCACCTTGATCTCATGCACGCCATGCAGCGCTCGATGGCGCGCTGTCAAATGCCGCTGTGGTTTACCGAGGGCTTCAACCAGCACGCCTACGTTTCGGTGGCGCTGCCGCTCTCGACCGGCTACTCCGGCGAGTGCGAATTTCTGGATTTCAATATCACGGCAGAAGCCGTGCCGGAAAATGCGGTGGAAGCGCTCAATGATGTATTTCCCGAGGGCCTGCGTGCAATCGAGATTTACCCGCTTGCCGACGGCGGCATGAAGGTCGGTTCGATCGAATGGTCGCAGTACCGCATCACATGGGGTTTTGAGGATGGTACGCCCAAGGGCTTTGCCGACGATGTGCGCAATCTGTTCCGCCGCCCCATGGTCGAGATCGTCAAGCGCTCCAAGCGCGGCGAAAAGGTCGTCAATATGCGTGAGCTGATGCGCGATCTGACCGTGACCGATGGTCCGGATGAGGTGACCGCTGTTGTCACCACCGCTGCCGGCAATAACAACATGAGTCCGGAATATCTGACCCGTGCCATCCGGCAGTATCTGCCGCAGTACGAAATTCCGTTCAGCGCATACCACCGCATGAATGTGTTCACCGCTGACGGCACTCCATTTCGATAAAAGGAGAGTTTCATGGCAACCCAGAATGTTTCCGAAGAACAGCTGCAATCGCAGTTTACCTATATTGACGCAGTAGCCCGCCTATTGGGGGACAAGCGCCCCAAAGCCTATACGCATACGTTCGGCTGTCAGCAGAACGAGGCGGATACCGAGCGTATCCGCGGCATGCTGTCCGAAATGGGCTACGAAATGACCGATACGCCCGACGAGGCAGATTTTATCCTGTTCAACACCTGTGCTGTGCGTGAGCATGCCGAGGATCGTGCGTTCGGCAACGTCGGCGCACTCCGCCATCTGAAAAAGGATCGCCCGGGCATTGTTATTGCAATGTGCGGCTGCATGGCCCAGCAGGAGAAGAACGTCGAGAAGATCAAGAAAAGCTATCCGCAGGTAAATCTCCTGTTCGGCACGCATGCGCTCTGGCGGTTTCCGTCGTTGCTGTACCGCGTGCTGACCGAGAAAAAACGCGTATTTGACATCGGCGGCGAGGACGATATTGCCGAAGGACTGCCGGTGCTGCGTGCCAAGGGCGCGAAGGCGTGGCTGTCCATCATGTATGGCTGCAACAATTTCTGCACCTACTGCATCGTGCCGTATGTGCGAGGTAGAGAGCGCAGCCGCCGACCGGAGGAGATCGAAAAGGAACTGCGCGAGCTGGTCGATGCAGGCTATAAGGAGATTACTCTGCTCGGGCAGAACGTCAACTCCTATGGCAAGGATCTCGGCATTGACGTGGATTTTGCCGATCTTCTGCGCCGTCTCAACGCCGTGCCCGGCGATTTCTGGCTGCGGTTTATGACAAGCCACCCGAAGGACGCGTCCCCCAAGCTGTTCTCTGCTATGGCAGAGTGCGATAAGGTTGCAAAGCAGCTGCATCTGCCGTTCCAGTCTGGCAGTGACGAGATTCTGCATCGCATGAATCGCCGCTACACGGCAGAGCACTACAAATCGCTGATTGCGGCCGCACGATCGAAAATGCCGGATATTACGCTGTCGAGCGATATTATCGTCGGTTTCCCGGGCGAAACGGAAGAGAATTTCGAGGACACCTTAAAGCTGGTGCAGGATACCCGGTTTGACCTGCTGTTTACGTTTCTGTATTCGCCCCGCACGGGCACGCCCGCGGCCTCTTATGAGGATAACGCAACACAGCAGGACAAGCAGCGCCGCTTCGAGCGACTGCTCAAGGCGCAGGATGAAATCGTTGCTGAAAAGCAGGCGGCGTATCAGAGCAAAAAGCTGCGGCTGCTTGTGGACGGCAATGCCAAGGGATCGGAGTATCCGTTCACTGCGCGTACCGAGGGCAACCTGCTTGTCTGCGTACGCGGTGACGATATCAAAATCGGTGAATTTATCGAGGCAGAGATCGAGAAAACCTCGCTTCGCTGTCTGTTTGCACACAAATTATAAGAAAGAGGTAAGAACATGGCTGAACTGACGCCCATGATGCAGCAGTATTTTGAGATCAAAAACAAAAATAAAGATTACATTCTGTTTTACCGTCTGGGCGATTTTTACGAAATGTTCTTTGACGATGCCAAGCTGGTCTCCCGCGAGCTGGAGCTGACGCTGACCGGCCGCGACTGCGGTCAGGGAGAACGTGCACCGATGTGCGGCGTACCGTATCACAGTGCGGAAGGCTATATTGCCAAGCTGGTGCAGAAGGGTTACAAAATTGCAATCTGTGAGCAGATGGAGGACCCGAAAAAGGCAAAAGGTCTGGTCAAGCGCGAGATCATCCGACGCGTGACACCGGGTACGGTCGTGGAAGCCTCCATGCTGGATGAAAATCGGAACAACTTTCTCGGCTGCGTATACGCAGCCGGTGGTTCTGTCGGCGTATGCTTTGCTGATATTACGACAGGTTCGGTGTACGCGACCGGATCGGATAACTGGAATGACATAACCAGTGAGTTCGGACGTTTTGTGCCGCGTGAGGTGCTGGTCGGTGGCGGAGCCATTTCGGCAGACAGCCTTCAGTCCTTTCTGAAGGAACGTCTGGAGGCGCTTATCGAGCCGATGCCGGAGGAGTGCTTTGAGGCACAGCGCAGTGCGGAACGCATTCAGGAGCACTTCAAGGTGCAGGACTTTGACGCTATCGGTCTGACCGACCTGCCGTGCACTGTGCGGTGCCTCGGCGGTCTGTTGGATTACCTTGAACAGACGCAGAAGGCCAGCCTTTCCAGTCTGAATCAGCTGCAGGTGTACCATCAGGGTCAGTACATGGAGCTTGACCTGATCGCACGCCGCAATCTCGAGCTATGCGAGACCATGCGGACCAAGGAAAAGAAGGGCACGCTGCTGTGGGTGCTTGACCACACGCGCACGGCAATGGGCTCGCGCCTGATTCGTCAGTGGATTGAAAAACCGCTGTATAATCCGCTGCATATTGCACGCCGTCAGCAGGCGGTAGGTGCATTGTGTGACGATGTAATTGCCCGCACGGCGTTGACGGACGCACTCAAGCGGGTGTTTGATATGGAGCGCCTGATCGGGCGTGTAGCCTACGGCACTGCAAACTGCCGTGATCTGCGTGCGCTGTCGGCGGCAATTTCTTGTCTGCCGGAGATCAAAACGCAGGCTGCTCTGTTCGGCCAGGCTATGCTGCGCGAGCTGACCGGCAAGATTGATCTGCTCGAAGACATCCGCGCGCTGGTCGAGCAGGCCATTGTAGACGAGCCGCCGATTCTTCTTCGGGAAGGCGGCATGATCCGCAAAGGCTTCAACGAGGAGATTGACCGTCTGCGCGACCTTGCGTCCGGCGGCAAGGGCAAAATTGCCGAAATCGAGCAGGCGGAACGCGAGCGTACCGGCATCAGCAAGCTGAAAATCGGCTACAACCGTGTGTTCGGCTATTATATTGAGGTCAGCCGCTCCAATGCGGAGGCGGTTCCAGAGAACTATATTCGTAAGCAGACGCTTGCGAACAGCGAGCGCTATATCACCGAGGAGCTGAAACAGCTCGAGAGCACCGTGCTCGGTGCGCAGGAACGCCTGACCGCTCTCGAGTACGAGGTATTCGTTTCTGTACGCGACCAGATTGCCGCTGAGGTCCACCGTGTGCAGAAAACCGCGCAGGCTATCGCAGCGCTTGACGTTCTGTGTGCTCTGGCCGATGTGGCTTGTGATAACAACTATGTTTGTCCGGTGGTTGATTTTTCCGACCGCATTGACATCAAGGACGGTCGTCACCCGGTTGTTGAGAAAATGCTGTCCGACAGTCTGTTCATCCCGAACGACACCTTGCTCGACAGCAAGGAAAACCGCGTCGCTATCATCACCGGCCCGAATATGGCAGGCAAATCCACCTATATGCGGCAGGTGGCACTGATTACCATCATGGCGCAGATTGGTTCGTATGTACCGGCCTCGTCTGCGCATATCGGCGTGGCAGACCGCGTGTTTACCCGTGTCGGCGCGTCGGATGATCTGGCGAGCGGTCAATCCACCTTCATGGTGGAGATGAGCGAGGTCGCGGATATTCTGCGGCACGCTACCAAGTCCAGTCTGATCATTCTGGATGAGATTGGACGTGGCACCTCTACCTATGACGGCATGAGCATTGCTCGCGCAGTTGTAGAGTATGTAGCGGACAAAAAGCGCATTGGCGCACGCGCGCTGTTTGCAACGCATTATCACGAGCTGACTGTGCTTGAAGATCTGGTTAAGGGCGTCAAGAATTACAATATCGCGGTCAAAAAGCGCGGTGATGACATTACGTTCCTGCGCAAAATCGTGCGCGGCGGCGCGGATGACAGCTATGGCATTGAGGTTGCAAAGCTGGCCGGTGTGCCGAATCCGGTCATCAAGCGAGCAAAGGCCGTGCTAGCTGATCTGGAATCCACCATGCCGAAAATCGAGCTGCACGCCGTAGCCGAGGAACCGGAAGACGTTCCGCAGATTACGATAGATTCGCTCTCCGGCGATGCAGTTGCAGAGCGGCTGCGTGCACTGCAGGTGGACACCATGACGCCGATCGAGGCGCTCAACGCACTGTATGAGCTGAAAAAGCTGGTTTAATCATTTATCAGGGCAGGAAAGACCAACCATGATTTGTTCCGGAAAGGAAAACAAAGAAAAATGGCAGTGATTCATGAATTATCTCCGCACCTTGCGGATCTGATCGCGGCAGGAGAGGTTGTTGAACGGCCGTCCTCTGTGGCGAAGGAGCTGGTCGAGAATGCGATTGACGCAGGTTCTACCCGCATTACGGTGGAGATCGAAAACGGCGGCATTACCTATCTGCGTATTGCGGATAACGGCTGCGGCATGTCGGCAGAGGATGCACCGGTGGCCTTCCGCCGCCACGCGACCAGCAAGCTGCGTACCGAGGAAGATTTGAATGCTATCGGCACATTGGGCTTCCGCGGTGAAGCACTGGCTGCGATTTCGTCGGTTACGCGCATTGATCTGTTCACGCGTCAGGCGGGTTCGATTGCGGGTCTGCACCTGCATCTGGAAGCCGGTGAGATTCAGACACAGGAGGAAGCCGGCTGTCCGGAAGGCACAACAATCGTTGTGCGCGACCTGTTCTTCAACACACCGGCTCGCATGAAGTTTCTCAAAAAGGACTTCACCGAGGCGGGTTACATTCTCGGCGTAGTACAGCATGCGGCGCTCTCCCATCCGGAGATTGCGTTCACGCTCATTCGCGACGGCAAGCAGGTATTCTCGTCGGACGGCAAGGGCAAGCTGATTGCGCCGGTATTCGGCGTATTTGGCAAGGAAATGACTGCCAATATGATTGAAGTGCCGATGACCGAGCGCAACGGTATGACCGTGCACGGCTACATTGTCAAGCCGCACGCCGGACGTGCCAACCGTTCCATGCAGCACTTTTTCGTCAATGGCCGCTATGTCAAGAGCCGTCTTATGCAGGCTGCAATGGAAGAGGCCTATCGCAATGCAATCATCACCGGCAAATATCCGTCTGGTGCGCTTTTCCTGGATTTGCCGCTGTCGGCGGTCGACGTCAACGTGCATCCTGCAAAAACCGAGGTCAAATTTTCGCAGGAAAAGCCGATTTTCGAAGTAGTGTATATTGCCTGCAAGAATGCGCTTGCCGCAAACGACAATATGCCGCATCTGGAGCACAAGGAGAAGGAAGCGCCAGCCAAGCCGCGTGAAGATAATCTGACGCACGAGCAGCAGCGGTTTGCGATTCCAAAGCCGATAGACCCTAAGCCGTTTGTCACGCCGAGTGTCAAGCCAACACCGATTGCACCGGTAAAGAACGACGAGGAAGCACCGGATTTAGAGGATTTCCTCGTGTCCATCCCGCCAAAGGCAGAGCGTCCGCGCAGTGCATCGAGTTATCTGTCCGCGCCGCGCATACTGCAGGAGGAACCGCAGGAACCTGTTTGTACGCGAATGGCACAGCCGGTCGAGCCGGTCACAGAACCGACACCTGCCGTGCATACGCCGGCACCGGAGCCGGAAGATGAACCGATGGTTGTTGTGCCGTCTGTCAGCGCACCGGAGGTCAGGGGTAAGCCGCAGATCCTGCAGCCGCTGGATACCGGTGTGCGTGTGATCGGCGAATGCTTTCAGACGTACATCATTGCTGAGGACAAGGACGGCTTGATTCTCGTCGACAAGCATGCCGCGCATGAACGTATTCTGTTCAACAAACTGCGTGCGGAGACCGATATGCCGCAGCAGCAGCTTCTCACGCCTGTAATTGTAGAGCTGACCGGCGAGGAAGCCGCCGCTGTGCAGTCGCAGATCGAGGACATCCGTCAGGCAGGCTTTGCCATCGACAGCTTTGGCGAGAACAGCTTTGCCGTACGCAGCGTGCCCGCTTATCTGGATAGCGGCGATGTGCAGAGCGTCATCAGTGAATTGGCCGAAAAGGCGATGAACAGCCGTACCACCGTGCCGGATCGTCTGGACGATTTAATTCATACGGTAGCATGCAAGGCGGCTATCAAGGCAGGCAAACCGACCACGATGACCGAGCTGCAGGACCTGTGCGAGCGAGTGCTGAGTGATGACAACGTGCGTTCCTGCCCGCATGGCAGACCGACGACCGTTCGTCTGACCAAATATGAGCTTGACAAGATGTTCAAGCGTGTAAATCAATAAAAAGCGAGGAAACAGCATGGAAAACCGTTTGATCTGTATCTGCGGACCGACTGCCAGCGGCAAAACCGCCTTATCGGTCGCGCTGGCGCAACAACTGCATACTGAGATCATTTCTGCGGATTCCATGCAGCTTTACCGTGAGATGGATATCGGCACCGCCAAGCCTGATATGAAGGAACGGCAGGGCGTACCGCACCATCTGTTCGATGTGTGCGAGCCCGGCGAAGCGTTCTCGGTGGCACGGTATGTCGAACTGGCAGACGCTGCTGCGCAGAATATTCTGTCGCGCGGCATGATGCCGATCGTTGTCGGCGGTACAGGATTGTACATGGACGCGCTCATCGAGTGCAGCGTATTCTCCGACGATGAGACCGACCTGACCGTGCGTGAGAAATATCAACAGATGGCGGCTGAGCAGGGCAATCAGGCGGTACATGACTGTCTGGCTAAGGTGGATCCGACCGGAGCGGAACGTCTGCACCCGAACAATCTCAAGCGCGTCATTCGTGCTCTTGAGGTGTATGAGCAGACCGGTATGACGATCGACGAATTTAATCGCAGGAACAAGCGCCCGGAGCCAAAGTATGATGCGCTCAAGATCGGTGTTTGCCCATCTGACCGTGAAATTCTGTATGACCGCATCAACCGCAGAGTGGATCTTATGATGGAAAACGGTCTGCTGGAGGAGACGAAACGGCTGGTGGAGCGCGGTCTGCTGACCGGCACTGCCGCGCAGGCCATCGGCTACAAAGAGCTGCTCGGCTATCTGAGCGGCGAGCAAACATTGGAAGAATGTACCGAATTGCTCAAGCGACGCAGCAGAAATTATGCAAAACGTCAGCTTACCTGGCTGAAAAGGGATGACAGCATCCACTGGATATATTATAATAGTGGAGAAGAACTTCCTTTCGTCTTACAGGAAACGACAAAATATCTTCAAAACCACGGTGTACAATGATACCATAAATTGTAATTTCAACTGGAGGAATCATTGTGCGAAACGAAATCAACTTACAGGACAGAATGCTCAGTGCACTGCGTCAGCAGGCGCAGAACATCACCGTATTTTTAACGAACGGCTTTCAGATGCGTGGTATCGTCCGCGGATTCGACAGCTTCGTTGTGATTTTGGAGAGCGACGGAAAACAGCAAATGATCTATAAGCACGCAATCTCTACTCTGATCCCGCAGCATAGAGTCGATCTCCATGCACCGAGAGGGGAGCGTGCGGAACAGTGAACATATACGAGGTCTTTACATGGGACAACAGACAAAAAGCACAAAATCCAAGCCGCGAAAACGGCGGAATGACGGCGGAAACCGCGTTGTATTTATCATTGCGGCGGTGCTGATGGTGATTTATCTGGGCGGCCGTCTTTCTAACGCTTTTTCGGCTGCACCGGAGACCACACCGGCTCTGCATGTCACAGTTAATGACAGCTTTGCGAGCGATGGCTGGTTCTTCCGCGATGAAGAACCGATCGACAATGCCACGGGAAGCTCGGTCAAGCACATCGTGTACAGCGGTGAACGCGTACAGCAGGACGCACCGCTGGCGATCATCTATTCCGATCAGGAATCTATGGACCTGAGCCGACAGCTCGATCCGCTGGAGGAACGTATTTCTCTTCTGGATACGGCGCTGCAGTCCGCATCGGACAGCTCAAACATCGCAAAGCTGGATCAGGTCATCACGCTGACGATCGAGCAGCTGGCCGAGCAGGTGAAGGAAGGCAGCGGTTCTTCGGTCGCATCCGCCGCAAGTTCGCTGCGCACGCTGTCGCTGCGCCGTGAGGCAGGCAATGTGGATACCAACGAGGTATCTGCCGAACGTGACGCTTTGGTTTCTGAGCAGTCCTCGCTTGAGCATCAGCTTACCGGCCGGACCACGGAACTTACAGCATCTTCGTCCGGATATTTCTCCGAGGTAGTGGATGGATACGAGAGTATTCTCACACCATCCTCACTGGATGAGATGACCGTGGAGCAGTTTGACAAGACCGTTGCGCAGCAGCCGTCTGCTGAGAACAGCAATTCGCTCGGCAAGATCGTCAAGGGATTCAACTGGTATCTGGCAGCTAAGATTCCGGCCGAGCAGGCCGAGCGTCTGCAGGTCGGTCAGGAGCTGACAGTAAACTTTACGCAGGCTTCGATGGAATCCAAAGTAACCGTGCATTCCATCAATCATCAAGGTGGCAGTGATACGGCTCTGCTGGTGATGGAAGGCACAGAATTCAGCAGTGAAATGGTTTCCATGCGCGAACAGCCGATCGAAATTATCATTGCGACCTACACCGGACTCAAGGTGCCGAAGAGTGCCGTCCGCGTGCAGGAACAAACAGACAGCGACGGAAAGACCACGCAAATCCCCGGCGTGTTCATCCTGAGCGGCTCGATACAGAAATTCAAAATGATTAACGAGCTGTTTGAGGCGGACGATTATTATGTCGTCAAACAGAGTGCGACCGACTCCGATATGCTGGTCGAGCGAGACCAGGTTATCGTTCAAGGTAAAAATCTGCAAAACAATATGGTGGTGAAAACATGACGGAGCAAGAAAAGAAAGAACTGCAGGAACGCGTAAAATCTGTGATCGAGCGCGTCAACAATGCCGTCGTGCAGGCAGGGCGCGATCCCAGTGAAATTACGCTGGTGGCTGCAACCAAAATGAATGACGCCGAGCGCGTGCAGGCAGCCATCGAAGCAGGCATCCGCGTGTGCGGTGAAAACCGTGTGCAGGAGCTGCAGGAAAAGTATGAACAGGACGCCTACGATGGCGCAGACCTTCAGTTTATCGGCACGCTGCAGACCAACAAGGTCAAGTACCTGATCGGCAAGGTTTCGCTGATTCAGTCAGTCGGCTCGGTTCATCTCGGCGAGGCTATCGCCAAGGAAGCCGAGAAGCGCGGTGTTTGTCAGGATATTCTTCTGGAGGTAAATATCGGCAGAGAAGCCGCAAAAAGCGGTCTTCCGCCCGAAGAACTGCACGATGCGATCGTGAAATTGAGCGCAAAAAAGTCACTTCATATCCGCGGATTGATGGCAATTCCTCCCGTTGCAGATGAAAAAACAAAAAATTCAAACTACTTTACCGAAATGCGTCAAGTATTTATTGACATTTTGACGAAAAAATACGATAATGTAGATATGGATTATTTGTCTATGGGAATGACGAATGATTTTGAAACGGCGATTGCGTGCGGAGCGAACATGGTTCGCGTGGGCACGGCGATCTTTGGCAAACGGCCGTATCAGATCGTTTCGCCTTAAAACATAAGGAGGAACTTGGCATGGGTTCAATCAAAGGCTTTATTGATTGGGTAAAGGGCAGCGAGTTGGAGGACGACTACGAAGACGAGATGCCCCGTCAGAGAAACGAAGAACCTGCGATGGATAGCGAGCCATCATCTTACAATAGAAGATCCTATGACCGTTCGTACGACAGTGATGCACAGGACGCGCCTCAGGTGCGCCGTCACGATCGCAGCGATAAGGTTGTAAACATCAATACTACTACACAGCTGGCTGTGGTTCTGGTCAAGCCGGATCGTTTTGAGGCGGCTGCAGAGATTGCAGATCATCTCAAGGACAAGCGCACGGTTGTCCTCAATCTGGAGCAGACCAACAAGGATATTGCCCGTCGCCTGGTGGACTTCCTCAGCGGTGTTGCATATGCAAACGAAGGCAAGATCAAGAAGGTTGCAAACAGCACCTATATTATCACACCCTACAATGTTGATATTATGGGCGATCTGATCGACGAACTGGAAAACAGCGGTATGTATTTCTAAGCGCAGATCGTGAGTACTATCGTGAACAGCTTGGTAATATATTTCGTAGGCAGCTTATTGCGCATTCTGCAGTTTATGTTTTTTGCACGGGCAATCATGAGTTGGTTCGTACAGGGCAGCGACTCGAAAATCTACGAGTTTCTGTGCCTTGTTACCGAGCCGCTCATTCAACCTTTTCGCAGTCTGCTGAGCCGCGTGAGTGCACTGCGGAATTGTCCGTTTGATTTTGCGTTTATGCTGGCATTTTTTGTTCTGATTGTTTTAGAACAAATGGTATATATGCTTTAAGCCTGCCGGACAAACGGCGCTGATTTGGTCGGGCGCAGCCCGACCATTTTTCCGTGTCAGTACGGCAAATGATATAAAGACGGAGGAAAAACATATGACGGTGCAGGAAATACAAGAAATCGGCTTTGAAAAAGCAGTTTTCGGCGGATATGACATGAAGTCTGTCGATACTTTTCTCGAGCGTGTTGCAGAGGAATTTGCAGCGATGCAGAAGGAAAACGCTGCTATGAAGGCAAAAATGAAGGTGCTGGTCGATAAAATTGAAGAATACCGCGGTGTTGAAGAAGGAATGCACCGTACCCTACTGACCGCTCAGTCGATTGCACAGGAGACAATCGACAAGGCAAAGAAGGAAGCAGAGGAGATCATTGCTTCTGCGAAGGATGAAACCGCAAACAAGGTGAAAGACACCCAGGCGGAAATCAACACCGAGGAACAGAAACTGGAGACTGCCCGCAAGAACACTGCTGAGTTCATCGCTCATGTAGCAAAGCTGTATCAGTCGCAGGCAAGAGCACTGGCAGAGTTGGCGAAGGGCGAAAACCTCGCTCCGGTACAGCAGACTGAAGATGCAAAGAACACAAATGCGACTGGGAAGGGCGATGCACCAGTGGAAGATGCAACGCGTAAATTCGACTTCGGCGAACTGCAGTTCGGCACTGAATACGACCCGAAGGACGTTAAGTAAATAAGCGAAAGGACTGAATACTGCACAATGCAGCAGGATTACAACAACACGATCAATTTGCCCAAAACCGAATTCCCGATGCGTGCCGGTCTGCCGAAGCGCGAGCCGGGTTTTCTGGAAAACTGGGAGAAGAACGACCTCTACCATGAACTGATGAAGAAGAACGAGGGCAAACCGCTTTTCGTTCTGCACGACGGCCCTCCGTATGCAAACGGCAATCTGCATATGGGTCATGCACTGAATAAGATCCTCAAGGATTTTATTCTGCGTTCGCGCAATATGATGGGTTATCAGGCTCCGTACATTCCGGGCTGGGATACCCATGGTCTTCCGATTGAGCGTCAGGCAATCAAGGCTTACGGCATGGATCGCAGCAAGGTTTCCACTGCGGAGTTCCGCTCCAAGTGTGAAGAGTTTGCACACGATCATGTCAATACCCAGCGTACCCAGTTTAAGCGTCTGGGTGTTATCGGCGACTGGGATCGTCCGTACCTGACCCTGACCCACGATTATGAGGCTGCTCAGATTGAGATTTTCGGCGAGATGGCTAAGAAGGGTTACATCTACAAGGGTCAGAAGCCGGTTTACTGGTGCCCGCACGACGAGACCGCACTGGCTGAGGCAGAGATTGAGTACAAGGATGTTCCGTGTAAGTCTATCTTTGTAAAATTCGCTGTAACCGATGACAAGGGTGTTATCACCAAACTGCTTGGTACCAAAGAGAACGTATATTTCGTAATTTGGACCACCACTACCTGGACCATTCCGGGCAACCTTGCAATTTCTCTGAACCCAAACTTCGAGTATGATTTCGTTAAGGTCCCGAATGGCGAGGTTTATGTTCTGGCTAAGGAACTGGTTGCTTCTGTTATGAAGACTGCCGGTATTGACAGCTGGGAAGTTCTCGCAACCGTTCTTGGCTCTGATCTGGAGCTGATCAAGACCAAGCACCCGCTGTTCGACCGTGATTCTCTGGTTATCACCGGTGACCATGTAACGCTCGATGCCGGTACCGGCTGTGTTCATACCGCTCCGGGCTTCGGTGCTGATGACTTTATCGTTTGCCAGAGGTACAACATCCCGATCATCGTTCCGGTTGACGGCAAGGGACGCCATACCGCTGAATCCGGCAAGTACGAGGGTATGTTCGTGGATGATTCCAACGAGGTTATCCTCAAGGATCTGGATGACTGCGGCGCACTTCTCGCAACCGAGGACATCGTGCACAGCTATCCGCATTGCTGGCGCTGCAAAAATCCGATCATCTTCCGCACTACTGAGCAGTGGTTCTGCTCTGTTGATGCGCTCAAGGATGACGCAGTCAAGGCTTGTGAGGACATCAAGTGGATTCCCGGCTGGGGTCAGGAGCGCATGACCTCCATGATCCGTGAGCGTTCTGACTGGTGTATTTCCCGTCAGCGTGTCTGGGGTGTTCCGATTCCGATCTTCACCTGCAAGAAGTGCGGCAAGCCGCTGGTAAATGAGCAGACGATTAAGACCGTTGCTGATCTGTTCCGTGAAAAGGGCTCCAACGCATGGTTCGACATGGCGGCTGCTGAGATTCTGCCGGCAGGCACCAAGTGTGAGTGCGGCTGCAGCGAATTTGACAAGGAAACCGACACCATGGACGTATGGTTCGATTCCGGTTCCTCCTGGCGTGCTGTTATCGAGAACCGCGAAGGCCAGAAGACCCCGGTTGACGTATATCTGGAAGGCAACGACCAGTATCGCGGCTGGTTCCAGTCCTCGATGCTGACCTCTATCGCTACACAGGGCAAGGCTCCGTACAAGACGGTTATCACCCACGGTATGATTGTTGATGAGGAGCGCCAGAAGATGTCCAAGTCTCTGGGCAATGGTATTGCTCCGGAGGATATCCTCAAGCAGTATGGCGCAGACGTAATGCGTCTGTGGGTTGCTTCTTCTGACTACCGTCAGGATATGCGTATTTCCAAGGACATGCTCAAGCATCTGTCGCAGAACTACCTCAAGATCCGTAACACGGCTCGCTACATTCTGGGCAATCTGTTTGACTTTGATCCTAAGACTAACGCTGTTGCATACGCAGATATGCCGGAGCTGGATAAGTGGGCGCTGATGAAGCTGAACGACCTTGCTGCAAAGGTTCGTGAGGGATATGATAGCTACGAATTCCACACCGTATTCCATGCAATTCATAATTTCTGTGTTGTTGATATGTCCAACTTCTACCTCGATGTGATCAAGGATCGTCTGTACTGCGATGAGACCGATGGTCTGAGCCGCCGCTCTGCACAGACTACGATCTATCGTATTCTGAGTGCGCTGGTTCGCATGCTGTCTCCGATTCTGTGCTTTACCGCAGACGAAATCTGGCAGGCTATGCCGCACGCTGCTGAGGATGATGCTCGCAACGTAGCATATAACGAGATGCCGCAGGCTGAGGAGGCTTTGTCCTTCAGTGATGAGGATCGTGCTAAGTGGGACAAGCTGACCGCATTCCGCGATGACGTAAACAAGGCGCTCGAGGGTGCGCGTACCGCTAAGACCATCGGCAAGCCGCTGGAAGCATGCGTTACTGTTTACGCTGACGCTGAGCAGGCTGCATTCCTGAACGGCTGTGGTCAGGATCTGGCTGATCTGTGCATCGTTTCCGAACTTGATGTCATTGCCGGTGACGGCGAGGGCGCTGCAAGTGAGAATCTGCCGGGTCTGAAGATTGCTGTTGCCCGCGCAGCAGGTGAGAAGTGCCTGCGCTGCTGGAAGCAGGCTAAGACCGTTGGTTCTGATGCAAAGCATCCGGGGCTGTGTGCTCGCTGTGCCAAGGTTGTAGGCTAAAAGAAGAATCCAAGGGGGAGCAGAGCAATTCTGTTCCTCCTTTTTGTTTTGGAGGTAGAAGATGCCGATTTATATTTGTGCAATCTTGCTGATGATCGCGGCAGATCAGGCAGTGAAATACTGGGCGTTTACATCCCTGCAGGCACAGCAGACCATTCCGTTGATCAATGGTGTGTTTCACTTGACCTATATTGAGAACCGCGGTGCAGCATTCAGCCTGTTCGCGCAGTTTGATTCACGCTGGATTTTTGTTATATTGGCCATTGTGATTACAGTTGCCATTTTCACAGCGATTTACAGGAATATGCTGCAGACTCAGCTTGGCTGCTGGTCGCTGATTCTGGTAGCGGCAGGCGCACTCGGCAACGCCATTGATCGTGTAGCACGCGGTTTTGTTGTCGATATGTTTGACTTCCGTCTGATTCATTTTCCGGTATTTAATGTGGCAGATATCTTCATTTGTGTAGGTGGCGTACTGTTTGTGCTATATTTTATGCTTCAGCACAAGGAGACAAGCGAAGCGGAGAAGTAACCATGAGTGAATTACAATTTACAGTTCCGGCAGAGCAATCCGGTAAGCGTATCGACAGCTGGCTGGCAGAGCAGATTGAAGGACTGACCCGTTCTGCGGCGCAGAATCTTCTGTCGGAGCAGGCAGTAAGCTGTAACGGTCAGCCGCTCAAGAAAAATTACAAGCTGGTCGGCGGCGAGGCGGTTACGGTTCAACTTCCGGAGTTAAAGGAAGTTGATCTCAAGCCGGAGAATATTCCGCTGGATATCGTTTATGAGGATGCGGATATTGTGGTGGTCAACAAGCCGCGCGGCATGGTTGTGCATCCTGCGGCTGGCAACTGGGATGGTACGTTGGTTAATGCATTGATGTACCACTGTGGTGACAGCCTGTCTGGTATTAACGGTGAACATCGACCGGGCATTGTGCATCGTATAGATAAGGATACCAGTGGTCTGCTCGTTGTGGCGAAAAATGACGCCGCACATCAGAGCCTGGCGGCTCAGATTGCGGCGCATACGGCATATCGCGGCTATGAAGCGATTGTGGTTGGTTCTGTTAAGGATGATACGGGAACGGTGGATAAGCCGATTGCCCGTCACAAGACGGATCGAAAAAAGATGGCAATCGTGGAAGGCGGACGGGAGGCAATCACGCATTATTCTGTCATCAAACGGTATAACGGCTACACACATATGGCGTTTCAGCTCGAGACCGGACGTACACACCAGATTCGTGTACATATGGCATCTATTGGTCATCCGATTATCGGTGATCCGGTGTACGGACTGAAAAAAGACCGGTTTTCCAATATCGGCGGTCAATGTCTGCATGCAGCGAAGCTGACGCTCACGCACCCGAAAACAGGGGAGCGGATGGAGTTTTCGGCATCGCTGCCACAATATTTTACTGAAGTTCTTGATAAATTGGAGCGTATGCAATGAAAAAGTTTAAGGGTATGCTGCTGGCCTGCGATATGGATGGTACGCTGCTCGATGATTCAAAGCAAATTCCGGCAGAAAATCTGCGTGCATTACAATATTTTACGAAACAGGGAGGACAGCTGTCGCTTGCGACCGGCCGTTCTCCTCATGCTATTGGCACATATATAGCTCAGTTGCCGGTCAATGCGCCATACAGTGTGATGAATGGTTCATTGATTTGCGATGAAAATCGACAGATTTTGCATTGTTCCGGTATGCCGTACGAGACGAAAGAAATGATTGAGCATGTATTATTAAAAAATTCACAATTTGGATGCGAGATTTTTACCGCCGAAACAGCGCTGATTCGTCAAATGAGCGATCACACGCTGCAGCACATGCGCAAGCTGCATTTAGATTATCAGATGCTTTCTAATGAGCAGTTTGCAAAAAGCGCAACTGCGGACTGGTGTACGGTCAATTTTACCGGTGAACCGACACCAATCACCGCACTGACGCAGGATTTACTGATTCGGTATCCGCATGTATTTGATGTGACATCCAGCATGCCGACATTCTGTGAAATCACAGCCGCGGGTGTGAATAAGGGTTCGGCTCTACGAAGTATTGTTGAATACTTACCGGACGTTGAACGTGTTTTTGCTATTGGCGATAGCTACAATGATGAATCCATGCTGCAAGAAGCTCAGATTTCGTTTGCACCAGCCAATGCAGAGCCGGAAGTGCTGCGAAATGTAAATGTGATGGTAAGTTCTAATAATGATTGTGCTGTGGCTGATATGATAGAGTATCTGGAGAAAATAGGATGAAAACAGTTAATTACTAATTGTTATTAGATAGATGGTTTGCTAATTATACAAAATCATTATTTTGTATAATTAGATTCCTATGTCTAAATTAGATTCTACACTACGAATGCCTACCTCGTCAACTGTTTTATACGGGTCATCGCTACGACATACCAGCCAATCACAAGTTACACCAAAAATGTCCCCCAGATTCAACAGGACGCTGGACGAAAATAATGTTTCGCCACGTTCCCAGCGATAGACCGTATCACGGCAGATACCGAGCGCCGAAGCAATTTTAAGCGTTGAAACACCGGAACGTCGCCTTGCTTCACGAATACGATTAGGATTTCTTCTCTTTCTGCGGCACATAGACCAGAATATTCCGCATGAAATGCAGCTTGCAGCGCTGCCATGAGGCGTCGGGAAAGGATTCACGAATTGCCGAAACCAGTCCGGCGTGTGCATCTGAAATGGATAAGCCTGGGCGTGGACAGACTACGGTCCTCCAGATTCTGAAACAGCACTTCATAGGAGCTCCCGGATTCTTCGGCCATAGATTCAACGGCAATGATATCCCTATGACCGTTTTCATCCACACCGCACACGATAAGTACCACCATGCTGACAATGCGCTGACTTTTCTCTGCTCCTAGCTGCTGGTCCACCTCGACCTCCATGAGCTCTATGCACAGTCATTCCAGCATACTCAGCATCGGATCCGGCTCCGTCACACATTTCCGTCACACATTGCAGTAGCAAAGGAGCCCTAAGGACCTGTCTATTTTCTGTTGTATATGTGATAGAAACCCAGTTGCCGCTTAATGGGCAACTGGGTTTTTCGACAGACTGTAAGCGGCTCATACAGAGCCGCTTATTTTAGTTATCCTGTATTCTTCAACCGAAACTGCTCAACCATCCGAATGAAATGCTGATGCACCGTCAAATCCTTATCTAATTCCGGATGAAATGCGGTCACGAGCATATTATCCTGCTGTGCAGCAACAATATTACTGTCAACAATGGATAGCACCTCGACATTATTTCCTACGCTCTCAATATATGGTGCGCGAATGAATGTCATCGGGATTCTCTCGATACTGCCAAACCGATCATCCGTGAAAAAACTGCCAAGCTGTCTGCCATAGGCATTACGCTTTACGCGAATATCCATCACACTGAAGCATGGTATGCCGCCATCAATCTGCTTAGCCAACAGAATCAGACCGGCACAGGTTCCGAATACAGGAAGTCCATTTTGAATCTGTTCACGCAGCGTATCATACAATTCCAGTTCACGCAAGAGTTTATTCATTACTGTGCTTTCCCCACCCGGAATAATCAAACCATTCATCGGCTGATCCAAATCGCGCTTCTGGCGAATTTCGAAGTGCGGTACGCCGAGTTTATCCAGCACTGCGGCATGCTCTGCGAAGGCGCCCTGCAGCGCCAGAATTCCAACTGCCATTTTACTTGCCTCGCTCTGCCATCAGCAATGCAATTTCGTTCTCGTTAATGCCAACCATTGCTTCACCCAGATCGGTAGACAGTTCTGCAATCAGCTTTGCATCGGTGTAGTTAGTAACCGCCTTTACGATTGCTGCAGCACGCTTTGCCGGATCGCCAGACTTGAAGATGCCCGAGCCAACGAATACGCCTTCTGCGCCAAGCTGCATCATCAGTGCTGCGTCAGCCGGAGTTGCAACGCCGCCTGCTGCAAAGTTTACGACCGGCAGTCGGCCATTTTCATGCACACTTCGGAGCAGTTCAACCGGAACCTGCAGTTGCTTTGCGGCCTCAAACAACTCATCCTCACGCAGATTCTGCACACGGCGAATCTCTGCGTTCATAGCGCGCATGTGACGAACCGCTTGTACAACATCACCGGTGCCTGGCTCACCCTTGGTACGGATCATTGCAGCGCCTTCAGCGATGCGACGCAGAGCTTCACCCAGATCACGCGCACCGCATACAAACGGAACCTTGAACTGTGTCTTATCAATGTGGTATACATCGTCCGCCGGAGACAGCACTTCACTCTCGTCGATATAGTCGATCTCGATTGCTTCCAGCACCTGTGCCTCAACAAAGTGACCGATACGGCACTTTGCCATAACTGGAATGGAAACCGCTTCCTGAATACCGCGAATCATCTTCGGGTCGCTCATACGGGAAACACCGCCTGCTGCACGGATATCAGCCGGAATGCGCTCCAATGCCATAACTGCACATGCGCCTGCTGCTTCGGCAATCTTTGCCTGCTCCGGTGTGGTTACGTCCATAATGACGCCGCCCTTCAGCATCTGGGCCAGTTCCTTGTTCAGCTTATATTGTACGCTCATGTCGTTCAGACTCCTTTGTTGTTTGGTGTATGAACGCATTATACGCCTAATCTGAATATGTTAAAATATTCAGATTATAATTATTTTATAATGCCAGTTTGCAAGAAATAAAGGAAAGCACGGTTTCTGTTTCTAAAACAAAATCCGTGCTTTATGCTGCTTATCAGCTGTTATATGCTGTATTTTCCTCATCAGTTACCGCGTTTGATGTATTTGGTGTGGCATTCAGATAAACTGTTGCACCTTCATCGATGCCCCAGAAAATTTCGGTATTGTTCGCATCTGAAACGCCGGTTTCCACCGCTACCAGCTGATAACCTTCGGGTGCTTCCATGCCGTCCGGAATCGGCAGTGTATCATCGAACGGAATTTCGTTGCCGTCCTTGTCGATGAGCGTTTTGGTGAATACACCCGTACTGCCATCCGCCGTGTGAACGATAGCAGAAGTCGGTACTATCAAGCAGCTGTCCGATTCGGCAACTGCAATTTTGTAATCGACCATCATGCCGCTGGAAATCGCCTGACCTTCGATAGAATCAACCGTGATAATTGTCTTAAAAGTCGTCAGACTGCCCTGACTGCCCGTGTTCTGACTCGGCTCCGGCGAAACCGAGTCAACCACACCGGTGAGCGGCAGCTCGGAACCATCCATCGTGTACATGTTCATTGTTACCGTCTGACCAGGCTCGACAGACTGCACTTCATCTGTCGTCAGCTCGGCCATAACAACGGTATCGTTCAGGTCGGAAACAACAACCAGAGGCTCGGTACCATCGGTCTCCTCCCCTTCTTCTGCGTTCAGTGAGGTGACAACGCCGTCAATCGAAGCCGTCATCGTAGCATCCAGAATCTCCTGCTGCAGCCTGAGAATGCGCGTCTGAATCTCGCTCACCTTGGCCTGTGCGGCTGCAGCCGTGCTCTGTGCAGCCGTGAGACTGCTTCGCGCGTCCGAAGTATCCGGCGCTGCAACATTGGAAATTGACATAATGACTGCACTGCTGCTGTATGTGCGGTTCGAGCCGTTATAGGCCGTGATTTCACCGCCGATCGGTGCCGTGATAACCTGCTCCTTGCTGTAGTCCAGCGTGCCCGAACCGGAAGAGAAAATCGTGCCGGCACTGTCACTGTTGATCGTTGCGGTAGCACTCGTTCCCTGCGCCAGTGCACCGGAAGGATTCTGCACGGTCAATACGACAAGGAAAGTACCTTTGCCGGAAGTGGAATCAATCGACGAAACCACAGCGGAAACCTGTCCGGCAGAGGTAGAGATCGTAGCCGTCTGACCGGCCTTGATATCTTTGGCATATTCCGAACTAAACTGTACAGCAAGCTGCATCTGGCTGTCGTTGACCATACGGCCGATGGTCTGATCTGCACTTACCTTCTGCCCTACCGCAAATGTGCTTGATGCGATAAACTTGCCGCTGAACGGTGCCGTAGCGCTGCTGTGGGTGTACTGGCTCTGTGCCGAGGCAATGCGGCTCTGTGCCTGCGTGATCGCTGCCTGTGCGTTGGTCAACCCACTCTGCGCGGCCGTGAATTCGGCCTGTGCCGCTGTCAGCTGTTCGCGGATTCCGGTCGGATCGACAACGACCAGTGGATCACCGGCATGCACCTCATCTCCCTCGGAAACCAGCACCTGAGAGATTTTGCCCTCAAGTCCCAGGCCAAGTTCTTCCGTGTTGCGTGCAGCCGTTTCACCGCTGCCCTCGATATAAATGCCAATATCGCCATAGGTAACGACTGCAGTCGTCGGAATCGTGTTTTCCGTACCGGTATTGCGCGACTGAATAACAGCAAATACCGAACCGCCGACCAGCAGAATAATCAATCCTGCTGCAATGATAACGCGGACGCACTTGCTTCGATTAAATCTTTTGCGAAAGGATTCAGCTAGCTGCTCTGCCTTCTCGTTTTTTTCGTCAGCATCAGCTTTTTCGGATGCTTCTTCCAGTGCAGTATTGTCCTCCGTCTGAACGGTCTTGTCAGCAGTGTTTTCTGACATCGACGGAAGCGTCTGTGTCTGCTCAAGCTCCTGTTCATGCTTGTGTTTGCCGAAGAACTTCTTCTTGTTCTGGCTCATATTTTGATGTTCCTTTCTATGCGCTGTTCCTGTAAAACAGAGCCGTGCCCGATCTTGAAAGTTATCTCTCGATCAGAGCCTGTAAAAAGTCATGTACTTTTGCGGGCAGTTCCTCCAGCGAACCGTCGTTGAGGAATTCCGCATCATAGGTATACGCTGCAACGCCGTCATCCGAGCGGTTGCCAAGCTGTCCGCGTGCCTGCTCAAGTGTCGGTCGACGCACGAGAATGGTCTTGCAGTTTACGCCTGCCGCCTGACGGAAGCGCTCGATTTCCTCCGGCTCCCGGATATGGACGAACAGCAGTTCTGCATCATTTTCAGCAAATATCTGCAACTGTTCTGTGCAGTAGCGGAACGGAAGGTCGTTGAATTCCGTACAGTCTGCCTTCAGCTGCGAAAGAAAACGGCGTGCCGCCGGTGTTTTGGTGCCGTCCCATCCGGCGGCTTTGGCCACCTGCAAAATGGGTGTGATGGACGAAATGTTCTGCACCTTCCAGCTTTGCGCGGCAGCACTGCATACGGTATCCTTGCCGACACCGCCGCTGCCGTTTATGATAAACACTTGTTTGGTCAAGTAAAAGTCTCCTTCAAATGCGCATTTCTATACACTATACATTTTAGCACAGCAAATCGACCTTTACAAGCGGACAGTCTTTACAATTCTGTTAAAAAAGCGTGCCTGTTTTTGGCAGGCACGCCCGATTTCACAGGATGATGCAAATGAGTCCTCCTGCGCTTTCATTGATGATCTTTTCCAGTGTTTCGCGGATTTTACCACGGGCATCATCCGGCATACGGCTCAATTTGTGCGACAGTTCCTCACGCACGAGTTCATTGAGCGACTTTCCGAAAATATTGGTCTCCCAAATCTTCTCCGGCTGTTCCTCAAACTCGCTGAGCAGATAGTGTACCAGTTCTTCCGACTGCTTTTCCGTGCCGACGATCGGATTGACCTCGGCTTTGATGTTGGCCCGCATCATATGGATGGATGGTGCAGAAGCCCGCAGACGCACACCATACCGCCCTCCCTGCCGAACGATTTCCGGTTCCTCGAGCGACAGCTCCTCCACCGACGGCATCACAATGCCGTAACCGGTCTGATATACCTGATCGAGCGCACCATGCAGCCGTTCGTACTGCTGTTTCACTGCAGCGAAATCCTCAAGCACACGAATCAAATCTGCGTCATCCCGCACCTGAATGCCGGTCTGCTCGCCGACAATGCCGTAGAATACGGTTTCCGGTACGTCCACATGCACGACCGCCGAGCCGCTGCCGAGCGCCATATTGTCCACGCTCGCCCGCTCGACGTATTCGTTCTCTTCGAGGGTACGGCATAGCTTCTGTACATCACGCATTTTCTCTCCGTCGGCGGCGGCTGTGCGAATGCACTGGTAAATGCTGTTCTGCACCGGATGATGCAGCGGCAGAGTACCGATATAACGCGGAAGGACAAAACCAATCTCGCAGACCGGAAATTCATACAGCACCTGCTGCAGAATATCCGCAATGCCGCTCTCATCCAGTTCAAGACAGTTCACCGCAATCGGTGCAATCCCGTACTGCGACTGCAGCTCGGCGCATACGCACTGTGCTGCTTCGCCGTTCGGCTCTGACGAGTTTACCAGCACGAGAAACGGCTTGCCGAGTGACTGCAGTTCCTCGATTACGCGTTTTTCTGCCGGTATATAGGCTTCACGCGGCAGCTCGGTAAAGCTGCCGTCGGTCGTCACCACCAGTCCGATGGTAGAGTGTTCACCGATAACCTTGTGCGTGCCGATCTCTGCCGCTTCGGCCAGTGTCATGGGTTCCTCCTGCCACGGTGTAGATACCATGCGCGGTGTATCTCCCTCCATGCCGCCGAGTGCGCCCTCTACCAGATAGCCTACGCAGTCCACCAGCCGTACCCGGCATGCGCCGCCTTCCGGCAGAGCGATTTCCGCCGCTTCTTCCGGCACAAATTTCGGTTCGGCAGTCATAATTGTCCGTCCGGTGCCAGACTGCGGCAATTCATCCCGTGCACGCTCCCGCTTGTAGGGATTCTCCATATCGGGCAGCACCATAGTCTCCATGAACCGCTTGATAAATGTGGATTTGCCCGTACGAACCGGACCGACAACACCAATATAAATATCACCGCCGGTACGGCTGCTGATTTGGTCGTAAATCTGGTTTTCCATTCTCTTCCCGCCTTTCAGTCCTGAATCGGAATCAGCAGCATGGCATTCTGCACACACTCTGCCTCTGCCGGCAAGTCATTTGCACAGCGGATGGCCTGCTCGGTCGTACCGCAGTTTTTGGCAATGTCCCATAGCCGTTCTTCGCCGGTGATTTGCCTGAGCACCAGTGTTACGCCGTTATGTCTGCTCTCCTTTGGCTTGATCTCCAGCGCAGAGATATAGCAGAACGTCACGCGCTCCTGTGTTGCAGCAGTGCCGTTTGCGTTGACAGTCAAAAGCAATCCGCGCTCACCCGCCGCTGTGGCGCGTGCTGAAAGTGTAAGATCTTCCGGCTCTCCGACTTCACTATACGGCATGGTCAGCGGTACAATACGCTGCACTGCGCAAAGCTGCTGTTCATCACTCAAATACAGCACACGAACACCGGCTTTGACCTGCAGCTCGCTCTCCGATACGCGCTTTGCGCCGCAGCAGACCGCCTGCGCGGCAATCACATGAGAAACATGCTGTGCAGTCTGCAAGGTCTCACTGCCTTCGGCGGTAAACGGCTGCGCGGACGGCATATTCTGCAATGCAGGATGTTCTGCCTGCGCAGCAAGCACCTTGCCGGGCAGATACATATCCTCGATGCAGCGTAGCTTGCGCTCCTGCCGCAGCAGTACTATTGCCTGTGCGCCGATGGTGCAGGACAACATGCCATCGGATTCCAATCGGCAGTCTGCCTCGGATACGGTCATATGAACTGCGGTCAGGGCGCCTTCTTCTGCTTCCGGCAACTCGAGAATCTGCGTGAACGGCGTGCTGTTGTTCAGTACGCGCACAGCATCATCCTCCTGCATGGCAAGACAGTGCAGTATCGCTTCACCTTTCACGATGATTCTGCCATGCATGGCGCGGCACTCGGATACCTGCATCGTGCAGTCGGTGTGCAGAAGGGACAGCTCCGCTGCATCCGCAAGCTGTATGTCGTCCAGTATTGTCACCGGATAACTGCGTACCTGCTCCAGCAGCGTTATGCTCTGCAAATGGCTCAGGCATTCTATGCTGTCCAGTTCGACCGATTCTGTCACGTCGCACTCTACTTTGCAGTAGCCTTCGGTTAAAAGGCAAAGCTGAACGCTGACGCACACCTTGCGGCTGTTCATAGCTTCGGCCTCTACCGCAGCAATGCGGCACACGGTGCTGCAGACAGATTCTGCCGAGACACCCTCGCATTCCTCAATATGTGCAAACGTGACCGGCACGGAGAGCCGACGCAGTTTACCGCCGTTTTCCGGTTCGTACAGTACGGTCGTCTGCACGGTGCCAGATACCAACAGGCGACCATTCTGCGGAGTCTGGTCCTTGATGACCGCCGTACCATACGCGCACACGATTCGTCCGATATCCGGAAACGTGTCCGGCACAATCGAATCCGCACTCTCTGTCGCCGCAGAGATATGCGCTAATTTCTTTTCGTAGTAGCAGATGCTTGTTTGATTCAGTTCCATTGATGCTGCCTCCTTTGGTTTCACCGCTGCTCCTGCATTACCATATGAAGCGCTTGCGTAAAATATGAGCAGATCGGTTTCGCTTTGCTGTCACATTTTCTATCCGAGCTGCTTATACTGGTAACAGGAGCGTGATGCGCTATGTTCTGCCGTGGTCAGGCGATCGGCCTTGCCGTATTTATGTTTGGAACAGGCTTGCTGCTAGGCAGTCTGCTCCCATCCTGTCTGCCGGTGTGGCTGATTGCACTGGCAGTGATCGCGGCAGGGCTGTTCCTGCTGCAGTGCTGAAGGAGGGTAAGGTATGATGAAGGTTGTTGTATGGAAAAGTCCCAAGTGCTTACGCGGGATCCTGTGCTGCCTGTTTCATGTAAACAGGGCATAAGAAAAAGCGCATTCGCAGATAAATCTCTGTGAATGCGCTTTTGGCTGTTTATGGAATTGTTACTTCTTTTCAGTCGTGCTGCCGAAGCCGCCGGTGCGTTCACCGTCAGCCTCATCGTCCACGGTGATACCGAACGGCAGGAAAATACCTTGTGCAAAGCCGTCGCCGGCGGCAACCGATAGGGTTTTGCCCTTGTGATCGTCGCTGGTCATCTTAATGAGAATGTGTCCTTCATTTTTAGCCTCAAAGTAGTCGCTGTCGATAATGCCAACCGTATTGTCAAGCTGCAGACGGTGACGGAAGCCCAGACCGGAACGCGGGTACAGGCTCAGCACCCAGCCGTCCTCGATCATAACGCGGATACCAGTCGGAATAAGGATGGTCTCATGCGGAACAAGCGTAAAGCTTTCCGGCGCAAAAAAATCATAGCCGGCAGAGCCTTTGGTCGCGCGGCGCGGCAGCCGGATGTTCTGATAGACCTTCTTGGCCTCATCCGCACTGCGGCGGGTAGCCGCGCACCAGTCACGGACAAACTGTTCCTCGGATACCTTGAAAAACTGTGCGATCTGTTGCATAATTCAGCACTCCTTTTTACTTATCGTCATGCAGGACGATATTGTTGGCCGCAAGCGTGCGCGGAACATCGATCACGCGCTGGTTGGCACTGCCGCGCCAGTGAAGCTGCGGATCGGCCTGCGCCTGTACAAAACGACCGTCGATCAGCACGTCAATCTGATCAAGAAACGGCAGCCACTTGATTTCCTCCCAGCGGTAGCCGGTATACAGCCAGATGGTCTTATCCGGAAACTTTTGCCGAATCTCGCGGCACAGCTCGCTGATCTCCTCGCGGTTTCCGGGGAAAAGCGGATCGCCGCCGGAAAACGTGATGCCGGAGATATAGTCCTTGCCAAGCTCGGTGAACAGCTCAGCCTTTGCTGCCTGATCAAACAGCAGACCGCCTTCCGCGTCCCATGTGATGGGGTTGTGACAGCCGGGACAGGCGTGTCCGCAGCCGGCCACCCACAGCACAACACGCAGGCCATCGCCGTTGAGCATATCGTCCTTGGTTATATTGTGATACTGCATTCGTGTTACATACTCTTTCTTTCAGCAATTTCGGCCATCTTGGCATCGTTCAGGCGCGTATCGCCCTTCACGCGAGAGTAGGAAAGATAGCCGTTCATTCTCTCGATTTTGGTAAGGTTGCGGCTGCCGCACTTCGGGCAGACGTCCATGGAAAGCTCCTCATGACCGCAGTCATCGCAGTACGCGAGTGAAAGATTGACACCCTCATAGAAGCCCTTTGCCATGGCGCGGCGCACCAGAGAGCGAATCGCCTCATGGTTGTAGTCAATCGGGTACTTGACATACTGGATCTTGCCGCCGTTGCACAGATTCCAGAAACGCCCCTCAAGATCCTGCTTCTGAATCGGTGTCAGGTCCTCGGTAACGTGGCAGTGGAAGCTGTTGGAGACATACGGACGATCGGAAACACCCTCGATGATGCCGTATTTCTTGCGGAACTGCTCGACCTGCAAACCGCACAGACTCTCTGCCGGTGTACCGTAGATAGCATACAGATTGCCGTCCTCGTTCTTGAACTGCTCGACCTTATCGTTGATATACTGCAGTGTTTCGAGGGCAAACTGACCGTCCTCGGCAAGCGATTTACCGTTGTACAGTTCCTGCAGCTCGTTGAGTGCAGTAATGCCGAACGATGCGGTAGCGGTTTTCATGATCGGCTTGATCTTGTCCGACGGCTTGAGATGTCCGCCGTAGAAGCCGCCCTCGCAGTACGCCAACGGATTGGTAGATGCACGCATCTCCCCCAGGTATGCATAGGTGCGGATGTGCAGCTTGCGGATAAGCTCCAGATAGTAGTCCAGCACCTCGCGGAACGGACGGCTCTCCTGCTGTGCCTTAGCGTAGATCATCGGCAGGTGCAGCGATACCGCGCCAATGTTCCAGCGACCGACAAATACCGGCTTGTCGCTCTCATCAGCGGGCTTCATGCCGCCGCGCTCGTACCACGGAGACAGGAACGCGCGGCAGCCCATCGGACTGATGATCGCGCCGTACTTCTTATACATACTCGGCACATAGCCTTCACCGGTCAGCGACAGCCAGTCCGGATACATCGCACGGGACGAGCACAGGATACCGGCTTCAAATACATCCTCGAGCAGCTTGCCGGGACCGTGCAAGTTCTCATCGTACAGGAATACGATCTTTGGGAACAGGACCGGCTTTTTCTGGCCTTTTTTGCCCTGCCCCTTGCGGCGTACATTCAGCATGGTAATGGAGGCCAGCTTGGCAAAACGACCGGTGCCGGTTCCCATTGTCATGGTGATGAACGGATAGTCGCCGCGGCTGGATGCTACCGTGTTGAACTTGTACTCCCAGCCCTGGAAGCCCTGCTCAAAGTCGTTGAGAATGTCCGCCATAACTTCCTTCTCGACCGTATCAGCATCCAGTCCCAGACGAGTATACTTCTCGGTCAGCATTTTGTAGCTGCGCTCGGCATACGGCTCGAGCAGCAGATCGACCGACGGCACGGTAAAGCCGCCATACTGCTGGCTTGCAGCGGAAAGCACGATATCACCGATCACGTCAAATGCAACATTAAGTGTTTTCGGCTCGTTGTACCACAGATTGCCCATCTCAAAGCCGTCCTTGAGGACACTCGCTACATCAAACAGGCAGCAGTTCATGGTATCGCGGCGTGCCGACATATCGTGGACGTAAATGTAGCCGTCCCGACAGGCCTGCAGTTCCTCGGTGTTCATAAAGAACTTCTGGTATAGCTCCTTGTTGAGCTGATTGAAGATCAGGCTGCGCTTAGTGGAGACCAGCGCAGAATCCGTGTTGGAATTTTCCTTATCGCCGATATACATGATAGACTGGCTTTTCTGGTATACGCTGTCCAGCATGCCGACAAAATCCTGCTTATAGTTGCGGTAGTCGCGGTAGCTTTTGGCAACCTCCGGCTGCACCGACTCAAGTGCAGACTCAACGATGTTGTGCATTTGCCAGATCTGAATCTCGGTCATGTGATGGTCACGGATATAACCCTCGACATGATTGCAGATCGACTTCAACTCATCCTCTGTAAAGTTGTAGAGGACACGGTTTGCCGACTTATTGACGGCGATAACAACCTTCTGGATGTTAAACGGTTCTTTGGTGTGATCCTTTTTGACAACTCGAACCATGTGTTGTTCTTCCTCTCTAAATTTCATACGTTCATCATTATATCATATTGTCCGATAAAAAGCGAACAAAAAAGCACTGCTGTTTACAGGCAAAGCGTAAAAGTGCATACCCATATATCATGTGCCGCTATTGCATTGTACCATACAAGATATAGATTTGGAAGGATAAAATTCGACAAAAATATCATACATATTTTTGCGAAAATAATTCTTTGCACAAAATCGTCGGTTTTGCTTGCGGGTCTGCCGACTATCCTCTATAATAGATGTAGCGATCCTGACAGTAAGCCTCTGCGTCCGCAGATTCTGCATGAAAGGAGCCGTCCATATCGTATTGCAGCGTTTCTTGCACGGAAGCGCCGTTTATATCTGTATCGGACTGCGTCTTTCAGAGGACGCAGTTATTTTTTATTCCGAGGTGTTTTTATGCAAACAAGAGTTGCCGTCATGGGAATCGTGGTAGAGAACACGGATTCTGTGGAACGGCTCAATACCCTGCTGCATGAGTACGGCAGCTATATCATCGGGCGCATGGGTATTCCCTATCGAGCGCGCAATATCAACATTGTGTCCATCGCCATTGATGCGCCGCAGGATGTGATTTCAGCTTTGTCCGGCAAAATCGGCAATCTGGACGGCATCAGCGTCAAGACCGCGTACTCCAATGTGCAGAGCGATGAATAAGGAGAAGCAGCTCATTGACCGGCTGGAAGCGCAGCACAGCCTGTCAATAGAGGAATACGAATATCTAATCGAAAACCAGAGCGATGAACTGGCAGCCTATGCCGCAGAGAAAGCGGTTGCCTTACGAAAGCAGGTATACGGTACGGATGTGTACATTCGCGGACTGATCGAAATCGGCAATATCTGCCGCAACGACTGCTATTACTGCGGTATCCGGCGTTCCAATCCTGCGTGTGACCGCTATCGACTGACCGAGGCGCAGATACTGGACTGTGCCCGGGAAGGTTATGCGCTCGGCTTCCGCACTTTTGTCATGCAGGGCGGCGAGGACAGCGCATTCTCAGTCGATGTGGTTTGCCATCTGGTACGACAGATCAAAGCCGAGTTTCCGGACTGTGCAGTAACGCTGTCGCTCGGAGAGTTCCCTCGTGAAGCCTATCAGGCGATGTTCGACGCAGGCGCGGACCGTTATCTGCTCCGTCACGAAACCGCCGATAAGGCGCATTATGAAAAGCTGCATCCGTCCTCCATGTTGTTCGACAACCGTATGCGCTGCCTGCACGATTTGAAGGACATCGGCTACCAGACCGGCTGTGGCTTTATGGTCGGCTCGCCGTATCAGACGGCGCGGACACTCGCTGAGGACTTAAAGTTCATCGAAGAATTTCGGCCGGAGATGTGCGGTATCGGCCCGTTTATTCCGCAGAAAGACACACCGTTCCGCGATTTTCCGGCAGGAACGTGCGAGCAGACGGTGTATCTGCTGTCACTGCTGCGGCTGATCCAGCCGAATTTGCTGCTGCCCGCCACAACGGCGCTCGGCACCATCCGACCGGACGGCCGCGAGCGCGGACTACAGGCTGGTGCAAACGTAGTGATGCCCAATCTGTCTCCGCTTGGGGTGCGAAAAAAATATGCACTGTACGACGGCAAACTATGCACCGGCGAGGAGGCTGCACAGTGCATCGGCTGCCTGTCGCGCCGTGTGGCGTCGGTCGGCTGCCGGATTGTTACCGCACGCGGAGATATTATCCGATAAGTGATACATTTTAAGGGACTCTGACGGAAAGAGTAATCTTCTGACCGCAAGATAAGAAAGGAAAACGAAAAAAATGGCTCAGTACAACCCGAAATCACTCCATGCAGAGGAGTTTATCAACCATGAGGAAATCCTTGAAACGCTGAAATACGCCGAGGAGAACAAGCACAACATCGAGCTGATTGACAGCATTCTGGAAAAGGCCCGTCCGCAGAAGACCGCCACCGGCGTACACTGTGCCGGTCTGACGCATCGCGAAGCCTCCGTGCTGCTGGCCTGCGATATTCCCGAAAAGATCGAGCAGATGTATCAGCTGGCCGAGGAGATCAAGCTGGCGTTCTACGGCAACCGTATTGTTATGTTTGCGCCGCTGTATCTGTCGAATTACTGCGTGAACGGCTGCGTTTACTGTCCGTATCACGCAAAAAACCGCCATATCACTCGCAAAAAGCTGACGCAGGAAGAGGTTGCCCGCGAGGTTATCGCACTGCAGGATATGGGTCACAAGCGCCTTGCCATCGAGGCCGGTGAGGACCCGGTCAACAACCCGATCGAGTACATTCTCGAGTGCATCAACACCATTTACTCCATCAAGCATAAAAACGGTGCAATTCGACGTGTCAACGTCAACATTGCGGCGACCACAGTCGAGAACTACCGCAAGCTGAAGGACGCCGGCATCGGCACTTACATTCTGTTCCAGGAGACCTATCACAAGCAGAGCTACCTCAAGCTGCATCCGGCAGGTCCGAAGCACGATTACGACTACCACACCGAAGCAATGGATCGCGCGATGGACGGCGGTATCGACGACGTTGGTCTGGGTGTTCTGTTCGGTCTGGAGATGTACAAGTACGAGTTCGCCGGTCTGCTCATGCACGCCGAGCATCTAGAGGCTGTACACGGCGTTGGCCCGCATACTATCAGCGTGCCGCGTATCAAGCGCGCGGACGATATTGACCCGGATGTATTCGACAACGGCCTGAGTGACGAGCTGTTTGCAAAGGTTATCGCGTGCATCCGCATTGCCGTGCCGTACACCGGCATGATCATCTCCACCCGCGAGAGCCAGCAGGTGCGTGAGCGGGCGCTTGGTCTGGGTATTTCGCAGATCAGCGGTGCTTCCCGTACCTCGGTCGGCGGCTATGAGGAAGAGGAGCGTCCGCACGACTCTGAGCAGTTTGATGTATCCGATCAGCGCTCGCTCGATGAGGTTGTTCACTGGCTCATGCAGCTTGGGTTTATTCCGTCGTTCTGCACCGCCTGCTACCGTGAGGGGCGCACCGGCGACCGTTTCATGAGCCTGTGCAAGAGCGGCCAGATCCTCAACTGCTGCCACCCGAACGCATTGATGACACTCGCGGAGTATCTGGTCGATTACGCAAGCGAGGACACCAGGCGCGTCGGCATGGAGCTGATTCAGGAGGAACTTAAAAAAATTCCGCGCGATAAGGTACGCGAAATTGCAGCCGAGCATATCAAGGATATCTGCAGCTCCAACCGCCGTGATTTCCGCTTCTAAGGAGGGTTTCCTATGGGACTGAACGCACAGCCCTCCGGCGAGCGCGTACACATCGGCTTTTTCGGCCTGCGCAATGCGGGCAAATCCAGCGTGGTAAACCGCGTGACCGGACAAACACTGTCCATTGTTTCCGATGTCAAGGGCACGACCACCGATCCGGTGCAGAAGGCGATGGAACTGCTCCCTATCGGTCCGGTGGTTATCATTGACACACCGGGCATTGATGATGAGGGCACGCTCGGTGAGGAACGTGTCCGCCGGGCGCTCCGCGTGCTGGAAAAGACGGATATTGCGGTTCTTGTCACGGACAGCACGCGCGGTTTGCAGCCTGCCGAGCAGGAGCTTATCGAGCTGTTCCACAAGCGGGAGATTCCGTTTGTCATCGCGCACAACAAGGCGGATTTGACTTCGGTTCCTGCCGCCATGCCGGAAAACGAGATTTACGTCAGCGCAGCAGCCGACAGCAACATCCGCGAACTCAAGGAACTGATCGCACGAGCCGTCAAGCCGACCGAGCCGGAAAAACGTCTGGTTGCTGACCTGCTTGCGCCGAATGACACAGTCGTACTGGTCGTGCCGATCGACTCAGCCGCACCGAAAGGCCGGCTGATCCTGCCGCAGCAGCAGACCATCCGCGATATTCTGGAAGCAGGCGCAATTTCGCTTGTCACCCGCGAAACCGAGCTGACCCGCACGCTGGAATCCCTGCGTGAGCCGCCGAGGCTGGTTATCACGGACTCGCAGGCGTTCGGCATTGTGGACAAGCTGGTGCCGAAAAATGTCCAGCTGACCTCGTTCTCCATCCTGTTTGCCCGATACAAAGGCAATCTGCGGCAGGCGATTCTCGGTGCTGCACAGCTGAATTCTTTGCAGGATGGCGATACTGTGCTCATCTCCGAAGGCTGCACGCATCACCGCCAGTGCGGCGATATCGGCACGGAAAAACTGCCGAACTGGATTCGCAGGTTTACCGGCAAGGATGTGCAGTTCTCATTTACCGCGGGTAATGAGTTTCCTGAGGACGTGAGCAAGTACGCACTTGTCGTGCACTGCGGCGGCTGCATGCTGAACGAGCGGGAAATGCAGTATCGTCTGCGGCACAGCGCCGAGCGGAATGTGCCGATGACCAACTATGGCATTGCCATTGCTCATATGCACGGCATTCTCGATCGTGCGCTTGCTCCGTTCCCTGATCTGCATCAGGCATGGAGCAGCACCGCAAAAGGATAAAACATGGGGCGCGCTGAAAACAGCGCGCAAGAAAAGACGAGTAAGTTTCTCCGAATGGGGTTTGCTTACTCGTCTTTTTGCTTTAGATTATGGTGTGAAACAACACCGGTGCAGTGTAAATGAGCGCAGGGGCAAGAAGCCTTCTTCGGCCTTTCGTCCCTGTGTTCTTTGCGCTTTTTTCTGATTACATTTTGAAAGATTGAAATGCTTGATCTGCACCGAGAATGCGTCGCAGTTCACGCATGCCGGTTCTCCCAATTCGCAATGCGGTGCTGCAGCGGACCGGAACCGTGACCAAGATCCAGCTTGAAGTCAATGCAGGCGGTCAGATACCGCTTGGCCCGCTTGACGCTGCCGATGAGCGACACGCCCTGTGCCAGTCCGCATGCGATTGCACTGGATAGCGTGCAGCCGGTACCGTGCGTGTTCGGGTTGTCAATACGCGGCGCGGGAAGCCAGTGCATTTCTGTGCCGTCAAACAGCAGATCATCTGCGCAGTCTGCCAGATGACCACCCTTGACCAGAACGGCGCCGCCGGTCTTGCCGACGATTTCGCGTGCTGCCTGCTCCATATCTTCACGATTGGTGATGTTATGGCTGCAGACAGCAGCTGCCTCATGCAGATTAGGCGTTACCAAGGTGCACAGCGGGAACAGCTCCTCCTGCAGAACCTTTGCCGCATCGTGATGCAGCAGCTCGGTACCGCTTGAGGACATCATTACCGGGTCGAGTACGATATTCTTGGCGTGGTACGCCTTCAAGCGCTCCGCTACTGTGTGAATAATCTCTGCGTCATACAGCATACCGACCTTGATAGCATCCGGGCGAATATCGTCAAACACACAGTCAATTTGCTTGCCAACCAGTTCAGCGGAAACCGGCTGCATACCGAATACGCCAGTGGTATTTTGTGCGCACACGACAGTGATAACGGCCATGCCATACACGCCGAAGGCTTCAAAGGTTTTCAGGTCGGTCTGAATACCTGCGCCGCCTGTCGGGTCGGTGCCTGCAATGCTGAGAACGGTTTTCATGTTAGTTTTCCTCCAATCCTGTGCCGTCAAAGGCGGGAATAAAGCTCTCGCTGATGGATTCATCTTGCTGAAAAAAGCCGCCGAGTCCAAGCTCACCGAACAGCGTACAGGCATCTGCGTACTCCTCTGCGGTGATGGTGCGGTCAAGCTCGGGATAATCCTGCATATCAAACGGCGTGTACTGCCGCATAAGACTGACAAGCACGCTGTCGCCCCATCGAGAGGCGATATCCCGAAGTACCTGCGCGGTGTCGCCGGCCAGTCCGGGCAGCATCAAATGCCGGATGACGGTGCCGCGCTTCAGCAGGCCATTTTTATCAAACTGCGGTGCACCTGTCTGGCGCACCATTTCATCAATAGCCGGAACGGCGAACTCACGGTAATCCTCCGCATGCGAGTACAGACCTGCGTAGTAGCTGCTGTAATACTTGTAATCCGGCAGATAGATGTCAATGTGACCATCGAGCAGCTGCAGCGTTTCCACCTGCTCATATCCGCTGGAATTGTATACAATAGGAAGCGAAAGCCCCCGTTTTCGGGCAATTTGCAGCGCTTCGATAATTTGCGGCACATAATGGGCGCCGGTAACAAGGTTGATGTTATGCGCACCTTTTTTCTCCAGAGAGAGAAAGGTTTTCGCCAGTGCGTTTACCGTAATGTTCTGTCCCTCGGCCTCTCTGCGGCTGATCTTGCGATTTTGGCAGAACACACAGCCGAGCGAGCAATGGGAGAAAAACACCGTGCCCGAGCCATTTGTACCCGAAATAGGCGGCTCCTCCCACATATGCAGCGACGCGCGTGCGGCTTCGATTTCAACGCCTGCACCGCAGGCTCCGCGGTTCTTTGTGCGGTTTGCGCCGCAGGCGCGCGGACACAGCTGACAGTTCTTAAGCATATCGGTCAAAATAATCCCTCCGATACGGTATATTATATCGTATTTTTGGCTGGAAATAAAGTAGGGAAATGTGATATAATAAACACTACGGCTTTGGAACGTATAGAATTTTCGCGCGGATCAAAATCGTGTCTTTTATTAAACAGAAATACGAGTAGAAATATAGGAGATGCAATATGAAGGTTTCTCAACTTTTGAATCAGGATAAAGTAACCCTTTCTTTTGAGGTATTCCCGCCCAAGACCAACAGCAGCTATGAGTCTGTCGCGCACGCAACGCAGGAAATTGCGGCATTGCGTCCGGACTTTATGAGCGTTACATACGGTGCAGGCGGCGGCACGAGCGAACACACTGTCAACATCGCGGCAGATCTCAAGAAGAAGTATGATGTTACCGTTCTGACCCATCTGACCTGTGTTTCCTCTACCCGTGAGCACGTTGCAGCGATGGTAAAAAAGTATAAGGATGCCGGTATCGAGAACATTCTTGCACTGCGCGGTGATATTCCGGAGGGCGGTGCTCCGCATTCTGACTACCACTATGCCGCTGAGCTGGTACGCGATATCAAGTCGCAGGGCGATTTCTGCGTCGGCGGCGCCTGCTACCCGGAGGGTCACGTTGAGGCAGCCAATAAAACCGAGGATATTCTGCACCTCAAGGAGAAAGTAGACGCAGGCTGTGAGTTTCTGACTACGCAGATGTTCTTTGATAACAACATCATGTACAACTTCCTGTACCGCATTCGAGAAAAGGGTATTACGGTTCCGGTTGTTGCGGGCATTATGCCGGTGACGAATGTCAAGCAGATCAAGCGTATCACTTCCATGTCCGGCACCTACCTGCCCGAACGCTTCAAGGCCATCGTTGACCGTTTCGGTGACAATCCGGCGGCTATGAAGCAGGCAGGCGTTATCTACGCGACCGAGCAGATCATCGACCTGATTGCAAACGGCGTCAACCATATCCATGTTTACTCGATGAACAAGCCGGAAATTGCCGCAGGCATTCAGTCCAGCCTGTCGGAGATTCTCAAGTGATTGAACTGGATAGATCGGAAGCCATTCGCTACATGGGCTATCACGGCACGCAGCCGGATGAGGCAGTGCAGGCCAGCCTGACACGATGCGGTGAAGCACTGCAGCAGGCGGCGGAACCCAAGTCGATCTACCGTGTGTTTCCGCTGCAGCATATTGACGCGCAAACGCTCGAGATCGCAGATGTACAAATTCACAGCAAAAATCTGGCACGTAATCTGCAGGGTTGCAGCGAGGTCTGTCTGATGGCAGCAACGCTCGGCATCGGACCGGATCGCCTGATTGCCCGCGCGTCTGCAGTCCGGATGAGCGACGCGGTGATCTATCAGGCGGCGGCAGCGGCCATGGTCGAGACCTATTGCGATGAGGTCAACGAATGCATCCGGCAGGAAGCCGCTCAGCGCGGCATGTACTGTCGGCCGCGATTCAGCCCCGGCTACGGCGACTTTCCGATCGCACACCAGCGGGATTTCAGCCGCCTGCTGGATACGCCGCGCAAGATTGGCTTGACCGTGACTGAAAGCTGTCTTCTGGCACCTATCAAGTCGGTAACGGCGGTAATCGGTCTGTCTGAAACACCGCAGCCGTGTCACCGCAAGGGCTGTGAGGAATGCGGCAAGACGGATTGCGCTTACAGGAGATGAAAAGAATGAAACTGACCGAACGACTGGGAAAAGAATGGATATTTTTCGATGGCGGCATGGGCACCATCCTGCAGGAGCACGGCTTAAAAGCCGGTGAACTGCCGGAAACATGGAATCTGTCCCATCCGGATGAGATTATCGCGCTGAACCGCAGCTACTTTGAAGCCGGCTGTGATGTGGTGAACACCAACACTTTCGGTGCAAATGCCCTCAAATATCCGGATAACCTGCAGGAAATCGTGCAAGCTGCGGTTTCGCATGCAAAAACCGCGCGTCAGCAGGCAGGCCGAGAGGATGCCTATATCGCGCTTGACATCGGCCCGACCGGCAAGCTGCTCCAGCCGATGGGCGATCTGCCGTTTGAACGGGCGGTTGAGCTGTTCGGAGAAACCATTCGCATCGGTGCGGCGGCGGGCGCAGACCTCGTGCTCATCGAAACCATGAGCGACAGCTACGAGGCTAAGGCGGCTGTGTTGGCTGCCAAGGAAAACTGCGATCTGCCGGTGCTCGTAACGCTGATTTTCGACGAAAAAGGCAAGCTGCTGACCGGCGGCACGGTGGATTCCACGGTTGCCATGCTCGAGGGCTTGCGCGTAGACGCGCTCGGCGTTAACTGCGGTCTTGGTCCGAAGCAGATGCACCCGATCATCGAGCGTCTGACGCAGGTCAGCTCACTGCCGATCATCGTCAACCCAAATGCCGGTCTGCCGCGCAGCGAAAACGGCAAGACGGTATTCGATATCGCGCCTGCTGAGTTTTCCGACCTGATGGAAGAAATCGCGGGCATGGGCGTGCAGGCGCTTGGCGGCTGCTGTGGCACTACGCCGGAGCATCTGCGGCTGACCATCGAAAAGTGCCGTAAGGTACCGTTCCGACCGCCGGTAGCCAAGCGCCGCACGGTGGTCTCCTCGTTCTCGCAGGCCGTGGAGATCGGGCCGAAGCCGGTTATCATTGGTGAGCGTATCAACCCGACCGGCAAGAGCAAATTCAAGGCAGCTCTGCGCGAGAATAACATCGAGTACATCCTCGGTGAAGGCATGGCGCAGGAGGACAGCGGCGCACATATTCTTGATGTCAACGTCGGTCTGCCTGAAATCGACGAACCCGTGATGATGGAGCGCGTTGTTACGCGCCTGCAGAGTGTTATCGCGCTGCCGCTGCAGATTGATACCTCGGATACCATCGCAATGGAGCGCGGCATGCGCCTGTACAACGGCAAGCCGATGATCAATTCGGTCAGCGGCAAGATGGAAAGCATGGAAGCTGTGTTCCCGCTTGTACGCAAGTATGGCGGTGTTGTTGTTGGTCTGGCACTGGATGAAAACGGCATTCCGTCCACGGCAGAGGGCCGCATCCGGATTGCAAAGAAGATTTACGATACAGCGGAGAAATACGGTATTCCGCATGAGGATATCGTGATTGACGGTTTGGCGATGACCATTTCGTCGGACAGTGGTTCGGCTCTCGTAACGCTCGAAACGCTGCGCCGCATTCGTGATGAGCTGCACGGTCACTCGATTCTCGGCGTGTCGAACATTTCGTTCGGTCTGCCGCAGCGTGAGATTGTCAACTCGAACTTCTTCACAATGGCGATGCAGAGCGGTCTGTCCTGCGCGATCATCAACCCGAATAACGAGGCGATGATGAGGTCGTACCGTTCCTATCTGGCGCTGGCCAATCTGGATGAGCAGTGCGCAGGCTACATTGCGGCCTACGGCAACCAGCCGGCAGCGGCGGCTCCTGCAGCAGCAGGCAGCACGGCGATGCCGCTCGCGGAGAGCATTGAACGCGGCTTGCGTGAACGTGCGATTGACGCGGCAAAGGAAATGCTGCAGACGGTTCCGCCGCTCGAGGTTGTCAACAACGAGCTGATTCCGGCGCTTGATCGCGTCGGCAAGGGATTCGAGAAGGGCACCGTGTTCCTGCCGCAGCTGCTCATGAGCGCAGAAGCGGCCAAGGCGGCTTTTGAGGTCGTAAAGGACGCGATGAAGGGTGAGAGCCAGCAGATCAAGGGCAAAATTATTCTTGCGACCGTCAAGGGAGATATTCACGATATCGGCAAGAATATTGTCAAGGTTTTGCTGGAAAACTACGCCTATCAGGTGCTTGATCTCGGCAAGGACGTTCCGCCCGAGGTGATCGTTGATACCGCTATCAAGGAAGATGTTCCGGTGGTCGGCCTGAGTGCACTGATGACGACGACGGTTGTCAGCATGGAAGAGACCATTAAGCAGCTGCGTGAGAGAAAACCGGGCACCAAAGTCGTTGTCGGCGGTGCCGTGCTTACGCAGGAATACGCAGATTCCATCGGCGCGGACTGCTACGCGAAGGACGCTATGGCAACCGTGCATTATGCGGATTCCGTATTTGGCGTATAAGATAAGGAAAAGAGACTGTATCACCGATACAGTCTCTTTTTTATAAAATTAAGCGGCGTCTTCGAGTTCTTCAAGCGCCTCCTGTTTGGTGTCGGCAGAGAAAAGAAACGCGCCGGTTCCGTCATATACTTCAATGTGTCCGTTTACATATTCGAGAGTGCAGTTCATCTTGCGCATCCCCTTTCCTTTTGTTGTACATAGTATAACAAAAGGAAAGTACGTTAAACGGTACTTAGTCTATGAATTTGTGAATCTGCTTTTCAAACGCTTCGCAGACCTCCGGCGGGTTTACAATGCGCACATCGCCTTCCAGACTGAACACCCAGGAAAAAAACTGCGGACTGACGACAACATCCACATCCAGATAAAAATGTTCGTTATCCGCCGGAAACAGACGCAGACTGCTGCCGAAGCGGTCGAGCATGACACCGATAAAGCGGTTCGGGCATTTCAGCTTCACGGTTTTCTCCTCGCCGGAGAACATGCCGAACACCTTACGGGAGTAGGCTGCCGCGTCAAACCGATCATCGAACAGCTGTTTACCCTCACGAGGCAGGTCGGTCTGCACAAGTGAATCCATCTTATCTACGCGGTAGTGGCGGATTTCACCGGCATCGTGATCGAAGGCAATCAGATAGTAATTTTCATTGTCCCACGTCAGTGCCCACGGACTGACGCGGTAGCGCGCACCATCTCGGCGGTACTGCTTTTGAATGCGCGGACTGGCAGAGAAATTCAGCACCCAGTTGAAATAGTGAAACGTAATCTGGACATCGTTGGATATGGCCGCATGCAGCGCATCAATATTGTAGTAAATCTGCTCATTAAGCGTTTTCACACGTTCGGAAACATACACCTGACGCTGGAGCGTATGTGCTTCATGGTCACTGGTGAGGTGCTCGATTTTGCCGATGAGCTCGTTGGATTTCTTCTCGGTGATAAAGCGGGAGCACTGGATTGCATCCACGAGCAGCTTGAGCTCGGGCAGTTCAAATTCGCGTGACGCGACGTAATAGCCGCCGCCGGTACCTCTCTGACAAATTACATCCAGGCCAAAATTCTGGAGTGCTTCGATGTCCGAATAAATGCTTTTGCGCTCAGCGGTAATGCCGCAGCGCTCGAGCGCCGCACGCAGTTCATCTGTGGTGAGTTTATGGTTCTCATCCGTTCGCTGCAGCAGGATTTGGTATAAATACAGCAGCTTCAGCTTTTGATTCGGATTTTTAGACATGGTTAGCCTCACGTTCAGAAAGCGCGTCTTGATACGCCGAAAGCGTGGTTCCATCAAAGCAGATCATGCTTACCTGCTCAATTTCTGCATGTGTTGAAAGATATTCCTCAATCGTACGGATAGCGATTTCAGCGGCACGATTCAGCGGAAAGCGATACACACCGGTGCTGATGGACGGAAACGCCACGGTTTTGCAATTTAATTCAGATGCAATGCGCAGGCAGTTTTGATAGCAGCCTGCCAGCAGTACCGCCTCACCCGCATGTCCACCGCGCCAGATCGGTCCCGGCGTATGAATGACATACCGACATGGCAGACGATATGCTCGTGTTGCTTTGGCTTCGCCAGTCCGACAGCCGCCGAGCGTGCGGCATTCCGCCAGCAGCTCCGGTCCTGCCGCTCGATGAATGGCACCGTCCACACCGCCGCCGCCCAGCAGGGACGTGTTGGCAGCGTTTACGATCGCATCTGTCGTGCATTGGGTAATATCTCCGCGCTGAATAGAAATTCGGCTCATCAGCCATGCCCCTTCCATTAAGTTGTTGGCTTTATTATACGTTGTTTTTCCGAAAATTGCAAGTTTGACGCAAATTGCAGAATGCGTTATAATAAATACAGTATCACAGCAGGCGAGGAGAGCGCAGCAATGGACAAGCCGATGAACGAATACGCCGCAGACGCACCGCGCGTTTTGCGGGATTTTTTAACCTATATTTCCACAATACGCGGCAAATCCGCAAAAACCGCACACGAGTATTATCTTGATTTGCGGCTGTTTTTTCGCGTACTCAAGCACAACAAAGGCGCAGTCGATAAAAATCTTCCGCTTGATGAAATCGACATCAGCGACATTGATCTGGATTTTATCCGTGATATTACGCTGTCGGACACCTATGATTATCTGGAATACATGGCGCAGAGCCGCCCGACTCAGCAGAACAGCAACCACACCAATTACGGATTGAGTGTCAACTCGCGTGCACGCAAGGTCTCTGCGATACGCGCATTTTTTCGGTATTTGACCGATAAACAGCATGTTTTAGAGGTTAATCCGGTCAGCGGACTGGAAGCGCCGACTGTCCGAAAGTCCCTGCCGACTTACCTCACGACAGACGACAGTGTGCGGCTTCTGGAATCCGTCATCGGCCCGTATGCCGAGCGAGATTACTGCATCCTGACGTTTTTCCTTAACTGTGGCATGCGTGTTTCCGAGCTGGTCGGTCTGAATCTGACCGACTTCAAGGACGATACCGTGCGCGTGCTCGGTAAGGGCGGCAAGCAGAGGACGGTATTTCTCAACGATGCGTGTCTCGCCGCGCTCGAACAGTATCTACCCAAACGCCTGGAGCCGAACGAGCAGGACGCGGACGCGCTGTTCGTCAGCAAAAAGCGCAACCGTATTAACGTACAGACGGTCAAGTGGCTGGTAAAGAAATATATCGGTCAGGCCGGTCTCGATCAGAAAAAATACTCTGCGCACAAGCTGCGTCACACAGCGGCAACGCTCATGTACCAGAACGGCGTGGATATCCGCACACTGCAAAGCATTCTTGGTCACTCGAGTGTGGATACGACCATGATCTACACCCACATCGAGAATGAAAACATGCGCGAAGCTGCGGCAAGGAATCCGCTGGCGGAAATCCGGCCGAACGGTGAGCATGTGCCTGTAAAACAGCCGAAAAACAGTGATAAGTAACATAAAAGGGCGCGCTGCAAAATAGTGCGTAAGAAAAGACGGGTAAGTTTCCCCGAAAGGGATTGCTTACTCGTCTTTTTGCTTTATGATTAGGTGTGAAACAAGATCAAACCACCCATTTTCGAAAACAAACGCAGGGACGAAATGCCTTATGTGACCTTTCGTCCCTGCGTTCTTTGCGAACCTGTTCTGCAACAGACTCTTTGTTTTTTTATTACAGCTGCATCTCCAGCGCGGCATCACAGTACGGACAGCGGTCACCGACCTTGCCGTGCAGCGGTACATACAGCTCGCTTCGCGTAATGCACTTGTGGTTGGAGCAGCGGATGCCGGGATCTGCACCGATTTCATGATGACCGGCACGCTCGAACGGCAGCTTGGACAGCGTCAGCAGCAGTGCCATACGGCCGAACATGCCGAACCGCGCCTGGCGGAAGTAGACCGCACGCGGATCATCATCCACGTCCTGTGCAATCTCATCAACACGCGGCAGCGGATGAAGCACCAGCATGTCCTTCTTGGCGCGCTTCATCTTCTCAGCTGTCAGCTGATAATTGCCTTCAAGGTTTGCGTACTCCTCTGCCGTGACAAAGCGCTCGCGCTGAATGCGAGTCATGTACAGCACATCCAGCTCGGGCAGAACTTCATCAATGCTGTCTACCTCGCAGAACGGCATATTGTTGTCTTTCAGGAATTTTACCATATAGTCCGGCAGCTTGAGTGCATCAGGTGCGATCAGATAAAACTGTACATTATGATACCGCTGCAGGAAATGCAGCAGAGAATGCACGGTACGACCGTACTTCAAATCACCGCACAGACCAATCTTCATATCGTCAGCAGAGCCGCGCATACGCAAAATGGTAATCATATCGGCAAGCGTCTGGGTCGGGTGCAGATGACCGCCGTCGCCGGCATTGATGACCGGCACAGACGAGTACATTGAAGCTACCTTGGCTGCGCCCTCTCGCGGGTTGCGCATGACGATCATATCCGCATAGCTGGATACCATGTTGATAGTATCCTTGAGTGTTTCGCCCTTAGACGCAGAAGTGGCGTTCGGATCGGAGAAACCGACAACACTGCCGCCCAGTCTCATCATCGCGGTGGAAAACGACAGGTTGGTACGGGTAGAAGGTTCATAAAACAGGCTGCCCAGCACCTTGCCGCGGCAGGCATCTACATAACCCTCTGGTCGGTCGATAATATTGCTGACCAGCTTGTACAGATCGGAAAATTCCTTTTCCGTTAAATCACATAAATCAATAATATGGCGCATGCAAACTCCATTCCTTTCTACGGTACAGTCGCCCTATTCGTTATTTGTCACTGTTAATGATAGCACAAATAAAGACGAAAGAAAAGAGTTATTTGCACATTGCGTCGATTGGATCGAGAGCGGCCGCACGAACCGCCGGGAGCAGTCCGGCAGCGGCTCCGCTGAGTGTGGAAAGTATCAGCAATCCGGCAAACACACGGCCTTCCGGCAGGAGCAGTGCTGCTCCGAAGTGCAGGAGCGCACCTGCGGCTGCCAGACCGGCGGTTCCGCCGAACAGGCACAGCAGAACAGCCTGCAGGAGAAATGTCCGGCGAATATCATGCGGCTGTGCGCCGAGCGCCAGCAGAATTCCGATCTCCCCTGTTTTCTCGTGAGCGGCAGCCAGCATGCTTCCCATAACACCGATGAGCGCGACAAACAGTGTCACCGCACCGACGGCGGCAAACAGGCCGATTCCCATTTCGGCAAGCTGCTGTACGGTCTGCACCGCACCCGACATATTCTGTATATGCACGCCGCGCACCTGCTGTCGATCGGTCAGATACTTTTCGATCTGAGAGCTGACCGAAGCAGTATCTGTCTGCGAAATGCACTGCACGAACACTTGATCCGTGCGTTCGGTTTGCGACGCGATACACGCATACGGCACATAGACCAGATGCGGTGCAACCGCCGACAGCATTCCGCCGAATGCCCCCGTCTGTGCCCGCACAACACCGCATACCGTGAAATACCGGTCGGTGCCGTTTACCTTTAGCCGAATCTGCCGTCCGGTGATATTTGTCCGTCTGTACAGCGTCTGTGCCAGATCATCGCCGACCACGGCGACCGGCTCAGCGTTTGCACACTGCCATGCGTTCGGCAGTGTGCCTGCCAGCATCTCCATTTGCATGACTTCACCGAGCCGTTCGTCTGCACCGAGAAGTACCGCGTGCTCAGTTGTGTGTCCGACACGCACGGTGCCGCTCTGCGCCTTGATCGGCATCAGCGTGCGAATGCCGTCCACATCTTGCTCTATCTCATCCGCCAGTGCTGCCGAGAGTATCGTTCCCGCGTGTCCGCTTTCCGTGTACACCGATAAACCGCTGACGCCGAGTGTCTGCAAACCGACGTCCACCTGTTTTCGCCCATACAGACCAATGGAAAGGATAAGCAGCAGTGCACCGCTTCCAACCGCAACAGAAAGCGCGCAAAGTGCCGTCCGCAGCAGACTTTCCCGCAGATTATGTGCCGCCAGTGACAGAATATCCCGCAGTCTCATGTCTGTACCTCCACCGGATCACCGTCAGTCAATTCATCGGGCGGCGACAGAATGACCGATACACCTGTCGGCAAGCCGTCTATAATTTCAACCGTATCCTCGAGCAGATAGCCGGTCTGTACCGCGCACTGCACGGCATGGCCGTCCTGCACACAGAATACAAACTCTTGTTCTCCACGCTGGCAAATTGCTTCATATGGTACAACCGCAGCATCGTCTCGATGGTCTGTGAACACCTTAACGGTCGCGGAATAGCCGGGGCGCAGATTTTTGGTTGAGCCGTTCAAATCAAGCAGCACCTCAACGGTTGCTTCGGCATCTTCGTTTGTCAGACTAAAGGTTTTCACAGCCGCAGGCGCGATTGCGGTTAATTCGGCGTGAAAGGTGCCGTCCACTGCAGAAAATGTGATGTTAGCGCGCTGCCCGACAGCAAGCTCTCCCACATATAGCTCGGGAGACTGCGCACGCACGCGCAGCTTATCCGGATTTGCAATTTGTATGCACGGCATATCGGCCGATACGCTCTCGCCCGCCTGCGGCACGGTCAGCACAGTACCGTCCATCGGTGCATACAGCGCGTGAGCGTCCTCGGCGGTGACAGTGTTCACCGTGCCGGAAATTGCAAACACGCTCTGTGCGGTCTGCCAGTAATCCGCAGCTGTTTGCGATCTGCCGATATCAGTCAGCGTGCACAGAATATCACCCTTCTGCACGGTGTCGCCTGTTGCGGCATACACTGCACTTACTACACCATTTTTCGCCGGACAAACCGCTGTGCTCTCTGCGGACTCGACCGTACCGAAAATCGTCACACTATTGTAGATATCCTGCGTTTCGGCGGCCGCTGTGCGTACCAAAACCGCCTCCGGCGGACGGTGCTTCCACGACCAGAACAGCATTGCCGTCAGCACACCTGCCGTCGTAAGCAGCACCGCGCGGATCTTATTCTCCAAATGCAAAACCTCCCCTGACGCAAACTGAGTTTAGTCTGCGGAGAGGAGGTGAAAATTATGCTTACAATACGGCACGAATCGCGTCACCGACGGTTTTCGCACGCACGATATTCATTTTCTGCAGCAGGTCCTCGTCTACATCCTGCATAGGCATGATGCAGGTGTGGAAACCAAGGCGGTATGCCTCATTGATACGCTGTCCCGGATTGGACACCGCACGCAGCTCGCCGGTCAGGCCGACCTCGCCGAAGCTCATGACGCCTTCCGGCAGCGGCTTGTCCCGAAAGCTGGATGCGATTGCCAGCACCATCGGCAAATCCACAGCAGGCTCGTCCAGCCGCATGCCGCCGACGACGTTGACGTACACATCGCTCGACGACAGAAACAGCCCGCAGCGTTTTTCCAGAATGGCGAGCAGCAGCACCATGCGGTTGTAGTCCACGCCGGCAGCGGTGCGGCGCGGCACACCAAACTGCGTTTTCGCAGCAAGCGCCTGCACCTCGGCGAGCAGAGGACGGCTGCCCTCCATCACGCAGGCAATGCAGTTGCCGGACGCACCCTGCGGATGACCGGCCAGCATAGCCGCAGACGGATTCTGCACCTCGAGCAAACCGTGATCGCTCATTTCAAACACGCCGATTTCATTGGTTGAACCGTAGCGGTTTTTCGCCGCACGCAGACAGCGGAACGGACCTGCGGATTCCCCTTCAAAATACAGCACGCAGTCCACCATGTGCTCAAGGATTTTGGGGCCTGCCAGCGTACCCTCTTTGTTGACATGACCAACAATAAAAATCGTCACGTTACGATTCTTCGCGTACTGCATCAGACTCATCGCGCATTCCTTGATCTGGGTCGTACCGCCGGGAGCGGCAGTTAAATCGCGCTTATAGACCGTCTGGATAGAGTCCACGATTAGAATATCCGGCTCGAGCAGCTCGGTTTCGTTGATGATCTGCTCCATGTCGGTCTCGGCAAGGATATACAGCTCGGGTGAAGAAATGTGCAGGCGTGCCGCACGAATTTTGATCTGCTTGAGCGATTCCTCGCCCGAAACATAGAGCACGCGTGCGTTTTTGCACATTTCCTGACACATCTGCAGCAGCAGCGTCGATTTGCCGATGCCCGGCTCACCGCCGACCAGCACAAACGAGCCGTGTACAGCGCCGCCGCCGAGAACGCGGTCGAGTTCACCGATTCCAGAATGGAACCGGCTTTCGTCTCCGGTATCAATATCCTTGAGCAGCGTCGGCCGCGATTCGCCGCGCTGAAATGTATTCGTGCCGCGTGCCGCCGAAACCGGCTTCTCCTTGAATTCGCTCATGGTGTTCCATGCGCCGCAGGACGGACATTTGCCGTACCATTTCGGACTTTCATATCCGCAGTCACCGCACAGAAAAACTGTCTTTTGCTTCATATTTCCTCCGTTACATACCGCTCTGGCTGCGTAAATATCCGCAGATCACGGCGGCAGCAAGTTGTTTGTGATAGGTTTCGTCCCGCAGCCGCGCTTCTTCGGCCGGATTGGACAGAAAGCCGCATTCGATGATAACCGCCGGACAGTCCAGCCTTTTCATCAGATAGATGGCGCTGTCTGCCTGTTTAGCCTTGCGATGATTCAATGGGTCGCAGCCGTCGATCAAGCACTGCTGTATCTGCTCGGCCAACGGCTTGCTCTGCACATTCCCTGCCGAGTAGAACACCTGTGCGCCATGGTACTGTGCGTCACTGAATTTATTCAGGTGAATGCTCAGAAACACCGGTGACGGAATGCTGTTCACCAGCTTTTCCCGTGCCTTGATATCTGCGATTTTGTTCTCTCGCACCGTGCGGGAAGGATTGTAATCAAGTGCATTTTCATCCGGCCGCGTCATAGCAGTCGGCACACCGAAGAAATTCGCCAGCACTTGCACCCGTTTTGCAATGCTCAAATTGATATCCTGCTCGGCGGTTCCATCCGCGCCGACCGCGCCGCCGTCGAAGCCGCCGTGTCCGGCATCAATGACGAGCGTGGTTTGAGCGTTCCCTGCCGTCTGCATTGCACGGGTTTTCTGCTCCATGCCAAAGCACAGCACCAGCGCCAGTGCCGCCGCGGCACAAACGCCGCATTTCAGCCGTCTCTCCATCTCCGCACCTCCGTATCACACAAATATGCGAAAAAGGCGGAACTTATGCGTTTACTTGGGCGCGTTCAGCACAGCATCTGCACCGGTTTTGTCCAGTGTGCTGATGATAACAGGCTCTGCCGTCATGCCGTCCAGCGTGAAGGCTGCGGAAACGCTCTGCCTGCGAATCGTGCCGCCGCTGACCGACTGCGTTACCGTGGTCGGCTGCAGCCGGACGGCTTCGTCTAAATCACCCATTGCACTCTCGACCGACCAGAGCAGTTCGGTGTACGCATTCGGCGTATCGGCACAGGTAATGGTCCAGCTGCCTGCACGCTGATTCAGCGAATCGACACATACCAGCGGTACGCGGCCATACATCGCGGCAAGGCTCTCCTGCTCAGCGGCAGTCACCAACTCTGCCGACCACGAGCCATTCAGCTTGTGGTACAGCGCACCGTCCGACAGATAACTCTGCGTCAGCAGCTGCTTATCCGATGTATTCGGCGCGGAAAGCGTCATTTTACGGTCGGTGAGCAGTTCGTTCTTCTCGCGGTCGAATACGGTGGTCTCGCTCGTCTGCACCTGCATGACGATCTTGTCGTCATGGGCCACAGCCACCGGAGACGCAAACTCGCTGTTGACCGAGTAATGCAGCAGAGCATCCATACCGGCGGTTGCCTCGCGGTACTGCGCGTAGGTCGAAAACAGATTCTGATACGATTTCGCGTTCGCTTCGGTTATCGCGTTTTCGCTGACAAGCTGGTCCAGCAGCGTGCCTTCACTGTTCTTCGGTGAAACGGACAGCGCCGTGTAGCTTGCCGCTGCAGCATCGTCGCGCAGAAAATTCTGCACGTTGATGATACCGGTGTCGTAAATACCCTGCTCACGAGCAGTCTCTATCGCGTTCGCATAGCTGAAATCCGCCGTATCCGAGTAGCCGAGCGCACGCAGCAGGAAGGTCGCGTACATCTGCGCGGTGCACTTGCCGGTCGGATTGAAGGTCGTCCGGCTCGTGCCGTTCACCAGACCGTTGCTGTACAGATACTGCACATACGGCTTTTCCCATCCCTTGAGATCGGTAAACGGTGCAGTATACGTCAGCGTCTTGACCTCAGCCTCCTTGCCGAGCAGCCGCACCAGCATGACAGCCGCTTCCGCCCTGGTCGGCGTGCGGTCAAGATCGTAGCCGTTCTGCGTGCCCTGAAACAGACCCATTTCGTGCAGCGAATCCGCACAATTCGTATAATTTGCCGCAAAGGCCGAAGCGGTCAGCATAGCAGCGGCAGCCGCGCCAACACAGACAGCGCGTAACCATTTATTCATAGCCCTATCCTCCTGAACTGATATTGCCGATAAAAATACAGTATAAGTATAGCACAAAGTCATGTGTTTTCCAACAACAAAACGGATATACTACTCGCAGAAGGAGTGTATCCAATATGACGAATATTCAAAAATGCGGCGTGATCGGTGTAGGCTTTGTCGGCGCGACCTGCGCGTACACATTGGCGGTTTCCGGGCTATTCTCCGATCTGGTACTCGTGGATATGAACCGCGCCAAGGCTATCGGTGAGGCATCGGACATCAATCATGGTGTGGCGTTCAGCAAGCCGTGCCGCGTCACTGCCGGAGACTATGCTGACCTCGCCGAATGCGGTCTTATCATCATTGCGGCAGGCGCAAACCAGAAACCGGGCGAAAGCCGTCTGGAGCTGCTCGGACGCAATAAAGGCATCCTATCCTCCATCATTGCACAGCTTACGGCAGTCAATCGTGAGGCGATCCTGTTGGTTGTGTCCAATCCGGTCGATGTGCTGACCTGTCTGGCGCAGCAGTTGAGCGGCTTCCCTGCCGGACGTGTGCTCGGTTCCGGTACCGTGCTGGATACTGCGCGGCTCAAGTATCTGCTCGGGCAGCGGCTTGGCGTGGACAGCCGCAACGTGCATGCGTTTATCATCGGCGAACACGGCGACAGCGAGCTGGCGGTATGGTCGAGCGCTAACATCTCCGGTGCCGATCTGGACGATTACTGCCGCATTGCAGGCATCACCGAGCCTGCAGACGAGCTTTCCCGTATTTACGAACATGTGCGCGATGCGGCTTACCAGATTATCGACAGCAAAGGCGCAACCTATTACGGTATCGGCATGGCGGTGCGGCGTATCGCGGAGGCCATTGTGCGCAATGAACATTCCGTGTTGCCGGTCACCTCGATGATTCACGGACACTACGGCGTGGACGGTATTTGTCTGGGTGTGCCGACTATCGTCGGACGAAACGGCGCGGAAGCCGTGCTGGATATTCCACTCTCCGAGGAAGAACTGGCACAGCTGCAGCGTTCCGCGGACACAATGCGCGAAATGATCGACAAGCTGGACGGATAACACAAAAGGGACAGAGCCAATGCTCTGTCCCCTGTTCTATATGCGTACTTTTAGAAGTCAAGGTTTACCATAACGTCGGAAACATCCGGCTTCTCTGCAATCAGACCCTGATCGTACATCCAGTCAATGTTCTCCTGCCAGCACTGCTCGGTCTGAGAGAGGAACTTCGCGTCCTCGGTCTCCATGAGCGGCAGCAGCGTCTCACAGGACTTCTTCTCTACATCCGGGTCGAGTGCAAAGTTTGCCTCATCCTGATTGTCGAGCAGAACCTGCAGAACATCGTCGGTGTTGCTCTTGAAGTCCTCAAAGCCCTTGCTGCAAGCGCGCAGGAAGCCCTTCAGCGTATCGGAATTGTTCGCAATCATATCATCGCTTGCGAGGAAAATACCTTCGTAATACTTCGGCACACCGTAATCATCCGGGAAGAAGTAATTGACCTCGAAGCCTTCCTTCTCCATCTGCGGTACCTCGTGGTTGACCAGACAGCCGATGGTTGCATCGACGTTGCCGGTGGTCATCGAGCTCATCAGGTCGAAGCCAACGTCAACCATGTTCACGCTGTTCGGATCGGCACCGTTGGACTGCATGATGCTGCGGACCAGTGCCTCGGAAAGCTCGGTGCCCGCGTAGCCGACAGTCTTGCCCTCCAGATCCTTCGGCGTAGTGATGTTCTTGTCCTTGAGCGACAGGATGATGTTCAGCGGACCCTGAACCACTGCACCGATGGACTTAATCGGCACATCCTGCTCAGCACGAGCCTGAATGACATCCTGCTGATAATACAGACCAATGTCTGCCTTGCCGGCGGCAACCATGCTCATGGCATCGTTTACGCCTGCCGGAGACTGGATATCCACATCCAGGCCTTCCTCTGCGAAGTAACCCTTCTCCTGCGCTTCGTACAGGAATGCATGCAGGGCATTCGGATACCAGTCGAGCACAACGGTCAGGTGCTGCAGATCATCGCTGCCGCTTTTTGCCGCATCAGACTGTGCGGCGTTCTGTGCGCCGCAGCCGGTCAGCAGCATGGTGCCTGCTGCCAGAAGTGCAAGAATACGCTTTTTCATATATGATTTTCTCCTTATGTTAGAACAAAAATTTCGCTTTTTCTTAAAATTGTGTTATCAAGGTTATAAGCTGCTGCGCCAGGTGATAATTTTCTTTTCCAGCCAGCTTACAATGCCTACTGCGATCATCGCAACCACGCTCAGCAGTACGATCGGTGCAAACACGCCGGCGCCGTCCAGCTGCGTCATCATGCGGCGGCTGAAATAGCCGAGACCCGCCTGTGCGCCCAGCCACTCGCCGATCGCAGCTCCGATGATCGACATCGGGATCGCCATTTTGAGCGCCGAGAAAAAGTACGGCAGCGCTGCCGGAATCTTCAGCTTGAGGAAAATTTCCTTCTTGCCTGCGCCGAAGGTCTTGAGCATATCGACCATATCGGTCTTCGCCGAGCGGAAGCCGTCAAATACGGTCATCGCGATCGGGAAGAACGTGATGAGCACGGTGACGAGCACCTTGCTCCAGATCGTGTAGCCGAACCAGAGCACAAACAGCGGCGCAAGTGCGGTTGTCGGAATGGTCTGTGAAGCGACGATGAGCGGGTACAGCATTTTCTCCGCCGACGGACTCGCGTCCATTACGATGGCGAGCAGCAGACCGAGCGCGATCGAGATCGCAAGGCCGACTCCGGTACACAGCATGGTGGCCGGCAGATGTGCGGTGAACAGCGGTTTGCGCAGCTCCCACAGGCGCACAAGCACCTGTGTCGGCGACGGCAGAATGTAGGCCGCATTCATGCCCATGGCTATGCACTGCCAGACGATGAGCAGCGCGAACATAAAGATCAGTGCGGGCAGATTTGCATTCTTTTTCATGCCTGCACCTCTTTTCTGAGCAGAGAAATCAGATTTTCTCTCAACTCAAGCATCTTCGGGTCGGTCAGGCACGCACGCGTGCGCGGATACGGTGCAGGCACCTCAAACGAGTGCAGCTTGCGGATTGGTGTATCCTCCACGACCAGAACACGGCCGGACAGGAAAATAGCCTCCTCTACATCGTGAGTGATGAACAGGACGGTCTTGCTGTCCTGCTCCCATTGGTCGAGCAACCACTCCTGCATAGTGATGCGCGTGAGAAAGTCGAGCGCGGAAAAAGGTTCATCGAGCAGCAGCAGTTCCGAGCCGGTCAGCAGCGTACGCGCGAATGCCGCACGCTGACGCATGCCGCCGGAAAGCTCCTCCGGGCGCTTGTCGCCCCAGCCAGCCAAACCGACGTGCTCGAGCGTTTCCGCTGCACGCTTGTCCATCTCCGCGCGGGAAATGCCGCCGCGAATCTCCATCGGAAGACGCAGGTTTTCGTTCACCGTGCGCCACGGAAACAGCAGGTCGCGCTGCGGCATGTAGCCGCAGTAGCCGCGCCGTCCGTCAATGCTCTTGCCGTCTACCAGAATCTCGCCGCTCCTGCGCGGCAGAAGCTGGTTGGTCAGGCGGAAAATCGTGGATTTGCCGCAGCCGGACGGCCCGATGACCGACACAAATTCTCCCTTCTCAAGATGGAAGGACAGACCGTCAATGATGTTAAAATCCTCACTGTCGTACTGAAAAACGACGCTCTGAAACTCCAGCATAGCTTACATCGCCTCGTTCCAGGCCATGTCCCAGAACATGCTCTCGTAGCGCGAGCACGCGACGAAAATATCGGTCAGACGCGCAAGCTGCGACTCGGTATAGCCCTCACTCAGACGCTCCATATAAGCGACCAGCTTGCGGTTTTCTGCCGCATAGTCCTCGGATGCGTAGCCCTGCACCCATTCACCGTAGAACTCATGCTGATCGGCGTTCGGGTAGTTGGCGACGATCCACTTGGCGATGTATTCATAGCTGAGTGCACACGAAAGCACAGCCGCCATAATCTCCGCCGGACCTTCCTCGGCTGCAACAGCGCGCATGTAGGATGTGTAAGACTCGTTATTCAGCGATGGCTTGACGCGCTCTGCGTCCTCCTCGGTGATGCCGAGACGGTTCATGTAGCCGCGGTGAATGTTCATCTCACCGCCGAGAATATTCGCCACCGAGGTTGCGAATACACGCATGATCTCGGGATCGCGGGACTTGACAACGCCCTGCGCGAACACCTTTGCGTAATCAAACAGGTAAACATAATCCTGCAGAAGATAAAAACGAAATTTTTGAATGTCGAGGCTGCCGTCGGCAATACCGTGGACAAACGGATGGTTCAAATAGCCTTCCCAGATGTCCTGCGTTGCGGCAAGCAGTCTTTCGGTGGTTTTGTTGTTCAAGGTGGTACCCCCAATGAAAGTATGTTGATGATTTTCCTAAGACTAACGGCAAAATTCTGCCGGCAGCATTTTTCTGCTTACAGAATCTGCAAACAGAGGTTCGTCGTCAGTTCGTCCGCATTCAGCAGACTTACTGCGTCGATCAGGCGCGTACGAAAGGAAGCGGTGCCCTCCATCTCTTTACGCACACGCGCCTCGGCTGTTTCTCCGCAATGCTTCATCACCTCCGATGCAGTGACTGCGGCTTCTAACAATATATCTGGATTCGCACCGCAGTACACGCCGGTCAGTGAGGTGAGCATACAGCCTGCGCCGGTAATCCGCCGCAGATACGCACTGCCGCCGCGTACCACTGCGGTACGGGTTCCATCGGTAATTACATCCATCGCGCCGGTGAGCATGACGACAGCTCCGGTCCGGCGGCTGAACGACCGCAGCCACGCTGCGGATTCCTGTAAATTGTCCTCGGTCACGCTGTCGAGCGCACTGGCTTCCACGCCGGTTTCCTGCTCGGCTCCTGCGGCGAGCGCCCGCACTTCGGATGCATTGCCGCGAATGACCGAAACAAGATTTTCACTTAACAGACGGGAACACATTTCACGCCGGAGCGTGCTGGCACCGGCGGCTACCGGATCGAGTACGACCGGATTGCCGTTTCGCCTGGCAATCTTGGCTGCACGCAGCATGGCCTCCTGCGCGCGGACAGCACCCATGTTGAGTACAAGCGCCTGCGCGTGCGAGGTAATCTCCTCGACCTCGCGCTCATCCTGCGCCATAATGGCCGTGCCGCCTGCCGCAAGGATGATATTCGCGCAATCGTTGATGGTAACATTATTGGTGATGGAATGCACCATCGGTGTGCGGTTCTGTGTATTTTCGAGAACGGTTTTAATGGTTTCGATCAATGCTTAGCACCTTCCAGTGTGCTGAGAACATGCGTGCGCTTGAGGGCACTCAGCACCAGAACAGAAATTGCGGCACCTACCGCAGTGGACACGAGGAAGGACGGCACAAAGGTGAACAGAGCTGCCTTGGTATTGCCCATCACGAATGCGGCAATCGGGTAGGAAGCCAGACCGCCGAGAATGCCGGTGCCGAATACCTCACCGATGTAAGCGACCGGCAGCTTCGGGCAGGCCTTGTAGGCCAGACCGCACAGCAGCGCACCGATCATCGAACCCGGGAACGCCAGCAGACTTCCCAAGCCGAGCACATTGCGAATCAGTGCTGCTGCAAAGCCCATGCCAAGTGCGTACCACGGGCCCAACAGAACGGCGCCGAGCACATTTACCATATGCTGCACCGGCGAGCACTTCGCGCCAAGCACCGGTATAGAAAACAGGCTGCCAACGACCGCAACTGCGACGAGAACGCCTGCAATGGTCAGTTTACGGATAGAATTCTTTTTCATTGTCTTTCACTCCTCCGAAAAAATACGGCAAAAATGGTTAAGCGGACCGCAGCCATGCCCCAGACCGGGTGCATGACGGATAGCGTCGGTGACGTACTCTTTAGACAGCTTTACCGCCTCGGGCACACTGTGGCCGAGCGCCAGATTGGATGCGATCGCAGAGGACAGCGTGCAGCCCGTGCCGTGCGTGCTGGTGGTGTTGATCTGCTCAATCTCAATACGGTGACAGGTCTCGCCGTCAAACAGTACATCCACCGCACCTGCGATGTTCTTGCCGCCCTTGACGAGCACGTTCCTGCAGCCTTTGGCATAGATGCGGCGTGCTGCCTCCTCCATGTCCTCCGGCGTGCGGATTTCCATATCTGCCAGATACTGCGCCTCCGGTACGTTCGGAGTCAGCACCTCAGCAAACGGCAGCACGGTCTCAATAAGTGTGCCGACAGACGCCGGATCCATCAGCGGATCACCGTTTTTGGCGAACATCACCGGATCAATCACGATGTGCGCCGGCTTGTACTGTGCCAGCTTGCCGGCTACCGCCTTCATGCACTCCGGCGAGGACAGCATGCCGATTTTAACCGCATCCGGCACGATGTCTTCAAACACCGCGTCAATCTGCTCCTCGATCATCCGGGGACTAATGTCCTGAATGTCGATCACACGTGCGGTGTTTTCCGCTACGACTGATACGATAACACTCATGCCGAACACGCCGTGTGCCGCCATGGTTTTCAGATCGGCCTGTACACCTGCACCGCCGGAGCAGTCCGAACCGGCAATGGTAAGCACTGTTTTCATTCCTGTTCCCTCCAATTTTATCATCGCTGCCGGGAAAATAAAAAATGCCTCGTTTTCACCCTGCGGCAAAACCGAAGCACTCAATCCCAGCAATGCGACAGCTTCCCTACAATGGCATTAACCAACAGGTTCAAAAGGTTGGGTTTCTCGCCCTCTCAGCCGCTCATCACAGCACCCTTGCTTGTCTTTTACATAATATCAGTATAAGCCGTGTAAAATGCATTTGTCAAGTATAGAATCTTGCTGTATATGATACGCCGTTAAAAAATAAACAAATTTTTATTTATCAATACTGCCGGATTTGCAGGTGTTGCCAAAATTGCATTTTTCGTCTCCTGTCCGGTTGACAAACGGCAAAAAGAGGTCTATTATACGAATCGTTCAGTAGCCAAATGCTTTGAACAGGACATGACGTATCCGTATCACCGCTCACAGAAAGCCGTCGGTCGTGCAAGACGGCAGCAAGGCACGGGTTCGCTATCCCCTGCGAGCAGCTTCGATCAAAGGCAATGCCGAGTAGTCGAGGCCGGATATCCACCGTTAACAGGAAAAGCCCTCCGGAAGAATGCGGTACCGGGCGGCAATGAGAGGTCGGCAGCGTACTGTCGGCAAGCAAAGTGGTAACGCGGAAGTAAATACAGCAATAATGTATATGCCTTCGTCTTTGCAGGATCATCTTCGTGATCCTCCTGCATGGACGAAGGCTTTTTTGCGTACCTTTGGCTGCGGAATCGCAAATCATTTCCAGAAAGAGACGAAAAAACATGAACACACTTGTAATTGTGCTGATCGCGGCTGTTGTTCTGTTCGGCGCGTACGTTTTCTACGGACGCTGGCTGGCGAACAAATGGGGTATCAACCCGAAAGCCAAGACGCCTGCCGTTGAATTTAATGACGGCAAGGACTTTGTGCCGACCAACGGCTGGACGGTATTCAGTCACCAGTTCTCCTCCATCGCGGGCGCAGGCCCTGTAACCGGTGCAATTCAGGCTGCGGCGTTCGGCTGGCTGCCGGTACTGCTGTGGGTGCTGATCGGCGGCGTATTCTTCGGCGCGGTAACCGACTTCGGTGCGCTGTACGCTTCGGTTAAGAACAAGGGCAAGTCGATGGGTATGCTGATTGAGAAGTACATCGGCAAAACCGGCCGCAAGCTGTTCCTGATTTTCTCGTGGATCTTCTGCTGCATCGTTGTTGCAGCATTCGCAGATATGGTTGCGGGCACATTCAACGCCTACACTGTCACTGACGCAGGCGTTACCGAGCTGGCTGCTGCCGCAACCACCAACGGTGCGGCAGGCATGATCTCCATCATGTTTATGGTATTCGCGGTTGTGCTCGGCCTTATCCAGAAAAAGTTTAACCTGACCGGCTGGAAGGAAGCCGTTGTCGGCATTGTGTGCATCGTTGCCTCCTTTGCAATCGGCATGAACTGCCCGCTTATCTTCGGCAAGGCAGCATGGAGCTATATCACCTTCGTTTATATCTTCTTCGCCGCTGTCCTTCCGATGTGGCTGCTCAAGCAGCCGCGCGACTACATGACCACCTTCATGTTCATCTGCATGATCGCAGGCGCAGTCGTCGGTCTGGTTGTTGCACATCCGACTATGAACCTGCCGGTATTCACCGGTTTTACCAATGAGAAGCTCGGCACGATGTTCCCGATCCTGTTTGTAACCGTTGCATGCGGTGCGGTTTCCGGTTTCCACAGTCTGGTTTCCTCGGGTACGTCCTCCAAGACCATCGAGAACGAAAAGGACATGCCCAAGGTTGGCTATGGCGCAATGGTGCTGGAAAGCCTGCTGGCTGTTCTGGCACTGTGCGTTGCCGGTGCTGCTGCTGCAGCTGACGGTACGCCGGCAGCGGGCACGCCGTTCCAGGTATTCAGCAGCGGTGTCGCAGGCTTCTTCGAGATGTTCGGCGTTCCGGTTTATGTTGCCACTGCATTTATGACCATGTGCGTTTCCGCACTGGCGCTGACCAGTCTGGACGCGGTTGCGCGTATCGGCCGCATGAGCTTTCAGGAGCTGTTCTCCGTCGATGACATGGAGCATGCCGAGGGCTGGCGCAAGCTGTTCTGCAACGTATATTTCTCCACGGTTATCACGCTGGCATTTGGTTTTCTGCTTACCAAGATCGGCTACGCCAATATCTGGCCGCTGTTCGGTTCTGCCAACCAGCTGCTGAGCGCTCTGGTGCTTATCACGCTCTGCGTATTCCTCAAGGTTACCGGCCGCAGCAACAAGATGATCTTCCCGCCGCTGATCATCATGCTGTGTGTTACCTTCACCGCGCTGGTGCAGCGTTTCCTTGCTATGGTAAAGGCGATCTCTGCTGCCGCCTCGACGGCTATTCCGGCCGGTGAGACCACTTGGGGAGCGGTATTCATCGCAAACGGTCTGCAGCTTATCCTTGCGGTACTGCTGATTGTGCTCGGTCTGACGATCGTTATCCACTCGTTCAAGAGCTATGCCAAGAGCGAGAGAAACAGCGAGAACGCGTAAAGCCGATTCTTCATATAACAAAAACGGCTTCAAAAAACCGAAGCCGCAAGACTATCGAAAAACCCGGTTGCAGCCTAATGCAACCGGGTTTCTTGATAGGAAAAATTCACGGAGTAATTACGGATTACTCATTCCTGATTATTCTTAAGGCAACACCACACAATTAAAGCTGCGGCGCTTTGCGGAAATTTTGTGTCCTGACTTTGGCTTCGGTTCCTTGCGCGAGTTCCGTCCGCGCTGCCGAGATTTCACAGTAATACATTAAGTATTACTGCAAAACCGCGCCTCGTCGGTACACAAAATTTGCTCGCAAATCGCTCTTGTTCAATTATGCGGTATTGCCTTAAAGCTGTTCGCGGATCAGTGCGCCCATCTCGGAGGTGGACAGCACCTTCTCGCCCTTTGCGGCGATGTCCGCGGTGCGGTGGCCTGCGTTGAGGACATTCTCAACAGCGGTTTCGATGGCGTCTGCCTCGTCCTTCAGACCGAAGGAGTAGCGCAGCATCATCGCGCAGGACAGGATGGTAGCAATCGGGTTTGCGATGCCCTTGCCTGCAATATCCGGCGCGGAGCCGTGGATCGGCTCATACATACCCTTGCCGTTCTCGTTCATGGAAGCGGACGGCAGCATGCCGATAGAGCCGGTGATCATGGAAGCCTCATCGGACAGAATATCGCCAAACAGGTTGCCGGTCACGATAACATCGAACTGACCCGGATTGCGGACGAGCTGCATCGCACAGTTGTCAACATACATATCGGTGTACTCGACCTCCGGGTACTCGTCCTTGATGCGGTGCATGGTCTCGCGCCATACGCGGCTGGTTTCAAGCACATTTGCCTTGTCTACCGAGCAGACCTTCTTATTGCGCTTCATCGCCATCTCAAAAGCACGGCGGCCGATGCGCTCTACCTCATAAACCGAGTAGTTCATGTCGTCCGCGCCGGTCTCGCCCCAGCCCTTGTCGCTCTCGCGGCGATAGTGCTTGCCGAAGTAAACGTCGCCGGTCAGCTCACGGCAAACGAGGATGTCGAAGCCGTCCCCGATGATTTCCGGCTTGATCGGGCAGGCATCAGCGAGTGCCTTGTGCATCTGCGCCGGACGCAGGTTAACGAACAGGCCCAGTGCAGAGCGCAGACCGAGCAGTGCCTTCTCCGGACGCTTGGCGCTCGGCACATCGTCCCACTTCGGGCCGCCTACCGCGCCGAGCAGCACGGAATCCGCATTCTTGCAGATCTCGATGGTTTCATCGGTCAGCGGAATGCCGTTCTTGTCGATCGAGCAGCCGCCTGCGAGGACCTCCTGAAAATTAAACTTGTGACCGAACTTCTTGCCGACCTTATCGAGCACGAGCATAGCCTCGGATACGATTTCCGGGCCGATGCCGTCGCCCTTAACAACAGCAATATTGTATTCCATGGGATTATGCCTCTCTCTCCTTGAGCGACTTGAGCAGGCCGCCTGCCTTGATGATATTCTGGATAAACGGCGGGAATGCAGCTGCCTGCCAGCTCTCGCCCTTGGTAACGTCGGTAATCACGCCGGTGTCGAAGTTGACCTCTACCTCGTCGCCTGCATCAATGCCGTTCGCCGCTGCCTCGCACTCGAGGATCGGCAGACCAATGTTGATGGCGTTGCGGTAGAAGATACGCGCGAACGAGGACGCGATAACGCAGGAAACGCCGTTCTCGCGGAGAACAAGCGGTGCGTGCTCACGGGAGGAGCCGCAGCCGAAGTTGCGGGTTGCGACAACGATGTCGCCCGGGTGCATATTCTTTACGAAATCCGCGTCGATGTCCTCCATTGCGTGGGTGGACAGCTCCTTCGGGTCTGCAATATTCAGATAACGTGCGGGGATGATAACGTCGGTATCGACATTATCGCCGTACTTGAAAACCTTGCCTTTTGCGTTCATGGTATGTGTTTCCTCCCTTACTTCAGGTCGTCCGGTGCGCAGATATAGCCTGCTACCGCACTTGCGGCAGCGACGGCCGGGCTTGCCAGATAAATTTCCGAGGTGATATGACCCATACGGCCTACAAAGTTGCGGTTGGTGGTGGAAACCGCCTTCTCGCCATGCGCCAGGATACCCATATGACCGCCGAGGCACGGGCCGCAGGTCGGCGTGGAAACGATAGCGCCAGCCTGAATGAAGATCTTGGTCAGACCCTCCTCGATGCACTGCAGGTAAACTTCCTGTGTTGCGGGGATGATGATGGTGCGCACATTCGGATTTACCTTGCGGCCCTTGAGGATTTCGGCTGCAACGCGCATATCGTCGATGCGGCCGTTGGTGCAGGAACCGATGACCGACTGCTGAACCTCAATATGACCGAGGTCGTCAATGGTCTTGGTGTTCTCCGGCAGATGCGGGCACGCAATGGTCGGACGAAGTGCAGACAGGTCGATCTCGATGGTCTGCTCGTACTCGGCGTCAGCGTCGGCCTCGAATGCGGTAACCTCGCGGTTTACGCGGCCCTTGATGTAATTCATCGTCTTGTCGTCTACCGGGAAGATGCCGTTCTTTGCACCGGCCTCGATGGCCATGTTGCAGATGGTGAAGCGGTCGTCCATGGACAGTTCGTGTGCGCCCTCGCCAACGAACTCCATCGACTTGTACAGAGCGCCGTCCACACCGATCTTGCCGATGATGTGCAGGATGACGTCCTTGCCGGATACCCACGGGCTCAGCTTGCCGGTGAGCACAAACTTGATCGCGCTCGGCACCTTGAACCACGCCTTGCCGGTCGCCATGCCTGCGGCGAGATCGGTAGAACCGACGCCGGTCGAAAATGCGCCCAGTGCACCGTAGGTGCAGGTGTGGCTGTCCGCGCCGATGATAAGCTCACCGGGAGCGGTCAGACCTTTTTCCGGCAGCAGCGCGTGCTCGATGCCCATTGCGCCAACGTCGAAGAAGTTTACGATGTTGTACTTCTTGGAGAACTCGCGGCACTCGAGGCACTGCTCAGCGGACTTAATATCCTTGTTCGGTGCAAAGTGGTCCATTACGAGCGCGATCTTCGTGTTGTCGAACACCTTGTCGAAGCCCGCCTTCTCCATCTCGCGGATGGCAACCGGACCGGTGATATCGTTTGCCAGCGTGAGATCTACGTTTGCCTCGATCAGCTGACCTGCCGTTACGCTTTCCAGACCCGCATGCTTTGCGAGGATCTTCTGCGTCATTGTCATACCCATAACAGCGTTCCTCCTGCTGAATTAGTCGTTAAAATACTTGTTAATGCCGTTGATGTACGCCTTGATGGACGCCTCCATAACGTCAACCGATACGCCGCGGCCGGTAACAACATCGTTGCTGCCGTCTACGCGGATCTTGACGATAGCCTCGCTCTGTGCGTCCTCGCCGTCGGTCAGTGCGCGCAGCGAGTAATCCTCCAGAACGATTTCCTTGCCGATGATCTTGTCGATCGCATGGAACGATGCGTTGATCGGGCCGTCGGAAGCGGCAGCGCGCTCGAACATCTCGTCGCCCTTCTTGACACGGATAACAGCGGTAGAGGTAATGGTGTTGCCAGAGTTGATAACAAAGCGGTCGAGCGTATAGCGCTCCTCGCCGGAAACCGGAACAGCACCGATCAGACCCTCGAGGTCGCGGTCCTTGATGACCTTCTTCTTGTCGGCCAGAACCTTGAACTTCTCGAATGCCTTTTCGAGCTTCTCATGGTCGAGCGTGTAACCCAGCTCATGCAGACGCTCCTCGAAGGCGTGACGGCCGGAGTGCTTGCCGAGCACGATCGCGTTCTTCGGGATACCGACGGATTCCGGAGTCATGATCTCGTAGGTTTCCTTGTTGGCCATTACGCCGTGCTGGTGGATGCCTGCCTCGTGTGCGAACGCATTTGCACCGATGATCGGCTTGGTCGGTGCAACAGCAACGCCGGTAATGGTCTGGATCATGCGGCTTGCACGGTAGATTTGGGTGGTCTCGATGTTGCAGCCGATACCGAAGTGATCGGCACGGGTCTTGAGCGCCATGACGCACTCCTCCATGGAGGCGTTGCCGGCACGCTCGCCGATGCCGTTGATGGTGCACTCGATCTGGTCAATACCGGCCTCAACGCCTGCCAGCGAGTTGGCAACGGCCATGCCAAGGTCGTTGTGCATGTGGCAGGACAGGATTATGTTCTCGATGCCCTCGGTATGCTCACGCAGGTACTTGATGCGGGAGGCGTACTCCTGCGGGATCATGTAGCCGACGGTATCCGGAATGTTGATGGTAGTAGCACCGGCCTTGATGGCAGTTTCAACGACGCGGCACAGGAAGTCGAGGTCGGTGCGGGTTGCGTCCTCAGCAGAGAACTCGATGTCCGAGCAGAACTTCTTGGCGAAGGCCACGTTATGTGCTACGGATTCCAGCACCTCATCCGGCGTCATCTTCAGCTTGTACTCCATGTGTACCGGACTGGTTGCCAGGAAGGTGTGAATGCGGGCAGACTCTGCACGGCGAATGGAGTTCCATGCCGCCTCGATGTCCTGCTCACGGCAGCGTGCCAGCGAGCAGATGGTAGCGCCGCGTACAGTATCAGCGATTGCTGCGATAGCAGCAGCATCGCCGGGCGAAGCAGCGGCAAAGCCTGCTTCAATGATATCAACCTTGAGGGCTTCGAGCTGCTTTGCAACCTCGATCTTCTCATTCAGGTTCATGCTGCAGCCGGGAGACTGCTCACCGTCACGCAGCGTCGTATCAAAAATCTTAACTGTTCTTCCCATGGTATCTTGTCCTCTCCTATTCAGAATTTTACCGGGTTTACAGGGACAAAAAAAGCTCCGTCCCTTAATCCAATCATTAAGAGACGAAGCGAAAGCTCCGCGGTACCACTCTTGTTGCCGCAGTATGGTGCGACCCCTCTATGCACATCTGACAATGCGCTCCCCTGTAACGGTGGGTATCCGTTCCCTCCTACCGGTCCGAAGGACTTTCAGCGGACAGCTCCCGGGCGAGTTTCACTGCTTCCTGACGCTGCCTTACACCAACCGGCAGCTCTCTGCGGACGGGGGTGACAATTACTTTACCCGTTCATCACCTTTATCAATATGTTTTTATATTAGACCTCTGAGCCGCTGTTGTCAAGACTTTTTTTAAGGCAGCGCCGGGCATACTGCACCGCAAACAGATTTGACAAACCTTCTCCAATATAGTAAAATAACACTGTATACAGGAAAACGCTGTTTTCCTGAGCGCATCTGTTAAAAGCTGTGAAGAGAAGAGTACGCAGTGAAGTACGTCAAAGCGAGTTCCGGGCGGTGAAAGCGGAGCGCGGAGGGCACTGCCGAACATGGTCTTGGAGCTTCGCACCGAACTTACTTTGTAATAGTATGCAAGGCTGCGGCGGCAAAGTCCTGCCGTTATCGAGGACGATGGGTAGCATCCTACCCGCTGAGGCGCCTTTCCGCGAGGAAGGCGTAAAGCAAGGTGGTAACACGGAAGGTTTGTCCTCCGTCCTTGCAGTGGCAAAATACAGGCCATTGCAGGAACGGAGGATTTTTTGTTCCCTGTTCCCTGCTGTCACGCATAAAACATATTTATATATGTAAGGAGAGAATACACGAATGGACAAGAAACCCTATTATATCTCAACGGCGATCGCCTATACCTCGGCGAAGCCGCACATCGGCAACACCTACGAGATCGTGCTGGCCGACGCTATCGCACGCTACAAGCGTATGACCGGTTACGACGTTTATTTCCAGACCGGCACGGACGAGCATGGTCAGAAGATTCAGGAGAAGGCCGAGGCAGCCGGCATCACGCCGCAGCAGCACGTTGACAAGGTTGCCGGTGAGGTTAAGACCATCTGGGATCTGATGAACACCACCTATGACAAGTTCATCCGCACCACCGACCCGATGCACGAGAAAAAGGTGCAGAAGATCTTCAAAAAGCTGTACGATCAGGGTGATATTTACAAGGGTGCGTATAAGGGCAAATACTGCAAGCCGTGTGAGTCCTTCTGGACCGAGAGCCAGCTGAAGGACGGCTGCTGCCCGGACTGCGGCCGCCCGTGTGTAGACGCTGAGGAGGAGGCATACTTCTTCCGCATGAGCAAGTACGCCGACCGCCTGATGAAGCACATCGAGGAGCACCCCGAGTTCATCCAGCCGGAGAGCCGCAAGAACGAGATGGTAAACAACTTCCTCAAGCCGGGTCTGCAGGACCTGTGCGTTTCCCGCACCTCGTTCAGCTGGGGCATTCCGGTAGACTTTGATCCGGGCCATGTTGTTTACGTTTGGCTGGATGCGCTTACCAACTATATCACCTTCTGTGGCTACGATCCGGACGGCAATCACGATGAGCACTACAAGAAGTTCTGGCCGGCGGACGTGCACCTGATCGGCAAGGATATCATTCGCTTCCACACGATTTACTGGCCTATCTTCCTGATGGCGCTCGGCGAGCCGCTGCCCAAGCAGGTATTCGGTCATCCGTGGCTGCTGGTCGGCGACGGCAAGATGTCCAAGTCGCTCGGCAACGTTATCTACGCGGACGATCTGGTTCGCCTGTTCGGTGTGGATGCCATCCGCTACTACGTTCTGCACGAGATGCCGTTCGCAAATGACGGTGTGCTCTCCTACGAGCTGATCTGCGAACGCATCAACTCCGACCTCGCAAACGTGCTCGGCAATCTGGTCAACCGCACGATTGCCATGACCAAGAAGTATTTCGGCGGCATTGTTCCGGCGCCGACCGCACCGGAAGCACTTGATGACGAACTGAAGGCAGTCGCACTCGGTCTGCCGGCAGCTGTTGAGAAGAAGATGGATACCCTGCACGTTGCAGACGCCATCGACGAGGTATTTGCACTGCTGCGCCGCTCCAACAAGTATATCGACGAGACCATGCCGTGGGCGCTCGCCAAGGACGAGAGCAAGCAGGCGCGTCTGGGCACGGTGCTGTACAACCTGCTCGAGGCCATCCGCTTTGCCGCTGTTGAGCTGAAGCCGTATCTGCCGGACACCGCCGACAAGATTTTCGCACAGCTGGGTGTTGAAAACAAGGGCGTTGAGAGCCTGACCTCGTTTGACGGCATGCAGCCGGGTCAGCCGGTCGGCGAAGCCTCCATCCTGTTCGAGCGCATCGACATTCCGAAGAAGCTCGCTGAGATCGAGGAGGAAAAGAAGGCTGCCGAGGCAGAGCAGAAGCCTGCAGTTGAGTTCCTGCCGGATATCCCGTTTGACGATTTCTGCAAGGTCGATATGACGGTCTGCAAGGTCCTCGCGTGCGAGAACGTCAAGAAGAGCAATAAGCTGCTCAAGTTCCAGCTGGATGACGGCTCGGGCACGCCGCGTCAGATTCTGTCCGGTATTGCCAAGTATTACAAGCCGGAGGAGCTGGTCGGCAAGACGGTCGTCGCCGTTACCAACCTGCCGCCGCGCAAGATGATGGGTCAGGAGTCCAACGGCATGCTGCTTTCCGCCGAAAAGGACGAAAAGCTCAACCTGCTCATGCTGGACGACAGCATTCCGGCTGGCGCTAAACTGTGCTAAAATAAACACACTTTACAACGGATTCCGCAGGGCGGGGTGCCCTCACCCCGCCGAACATAAACGGGAACACTCGGTTGCAACGGCGGGCTGAGGGCAGCCCGCCCCACGAATGGGTTAACAGATGTGTTATCCCATGTATAATTTCGCACACACTACAATCAACAATTTAGGAAGCGAAAATTATGACAAGAGGGCGAAATGCAATGTGGATCATTTATGCGCTGCTCTCTGCGGTATTTGCCGCACTGACAACGATTTTAGCCAAAATCGGCGTGGAAAATGTGGACAGCACGCTTGCTACTGCTATCCGAACCGCTGTGGTGCTCGTGATGGCATGGGGTATGGTCTTCCTGCTGGGAAAACAGGGCGGCGTAAGCGCAATCGGCGCCAAAAGCTGGGTATTCCTTACCCTGTCCGGACTGGCGACCGGCGGTTCGTGGCTGTTTTACTACAAGGCCCTGCAGATGGGCGAGGCCAGCCGTGTGGCCCCGATCGACAAGCTGAGCGTTGTTATCACGATGATTCTGGCGTTTGTTGTCCTGCATGAGACTGTGACGCTCAAGGGCGTGATCGGCGGCATTCTGATTGCGGCAGGCACGCTGTTTATGATTCTGTGATATATTTTAAGCAAAAGAGTTAAGAACAGAGTGGAGAGTGAAGAGTGGAGATTTATGTTTTCTGCACTCTCCACTCTTCACTCTGTTATTGAGGGTTTTACATGCACAAAAAATACTTCTTTTTTGATATTGACGGCACGCTTTCCACCGGTCTCACCACCATGATGCCGGAAAGCGCAGTAAAGGCACTGGCGCAGCTTCGTGCGAACGGCCACTTTACCGCCATTGCGACCGGACGGCTGCAGGCATCTGCGGCAGCCGTTGCCGCGCGCTACGGCTTCACGGACATTGTAGCGGACGGCGGCTGGAGCGTAACGCACAACGGCGAAATTGTCGAGATGGAGTCGCTGCCGGCGGCCGACTGCATTGCGCTGATCGAGCGGCTCGAGCAGGCCGGTATTCCGTGGGCGGTGTCGCCGGAGAATGAGAAACTATGCGTAACAACGGATAAAAATTTTCTTCCGTATGCACCGGAGAACTACTTCCCTGTTCTGTGGGACCCGCATTTTGATTATCACAGACTGGAGCATCTGTACAAGGTTTACTACGTCTGCGCGCCTGATGAGGAGAATCATATTGACGCAGGTGGTCTGCCGCTTGTGCGGTACAATCCCCATGTGATTTTCGTTGAGCCGAAGGAAAAACAGCGAGGTATTCGCTATTTTCAGCAGCTTTTATCCATTCCGGATGAGGATATTGTAGTGTTTGGCGACGGTATGAACGACATCTGCATGTTCGGTCAGGGATGGCTGTCGATTGCGATGGGCAATGCCCGCGCCGCGCTCAAGGAGAAAGCGGATTACATCACAACAGACGTAGATAAGGACGGACTTTGGAACGCCTGCAGGCATTTCGGCTGGATTTGAGGAAGGTTTACTATGCTTTTTGATACACATGCACACTATGACGATGAACGGTTCGACGAGGACCGCGATACGCTGCTGACTTCCATGCCCGAGAACAATGTCGGCCTGATTCTCAATCCCGGCTGTGATGTGGAAAGCTCGCGCAAGGCGGTCAGCTACGCGAATAAATATCCATTTGTATATGCGGCGGTCGGTATTCACCCGGAGAACATCGAGGACGGTTGGGAGGCTGATCTGGAGACCATCCGCGCACTGGCACAGAACGAAAGCAAGGTTTGCGCCATCGGCGAAATTGGTCTTGACTATTACTGGGAAAAAGACGAGCGTGCGCGTGCGCGGCAGCAGGTTGTATTTGCCCGCCAAATGGAGCTGGCGCGTGCACTGCACCTCCCTGTCATCGTGCATGACCGCGATGCGCACGCCGACAGCATGGAGATCACCCGTCGGTATCCGGATGTGATCGGCGTGTACCACTGCTATGCCGGTCACGTCGAAATGGCACGCGAACTGCTGAAACTCGGCTATTATCTGTCATTTACCGGTGTTATCACATTCAAAAATGCCAAAAAGGCGAAGGAAGTCATTCGTGAAGTGCCGATTGAGCGACTGATGATCGAGACCGATTCGCCCTACATGGCACCCGAGCCGTTTCGCGGCCGCCGTAATTCCTCGCTGTATGTGTATCGCATGGCTGAGACTATCGCGGAAATCAAGGGCATAAGTGCCGCAGAGGTTGAACGGATTACAACCGAAAACGGCAGACAGCTGTTTGGTATTTCCGGGTAAGATAGAGCAAAACAGGGACAAGAGGTAAAACCTCTTGTCCCTGTTTTGTATGTCGGGTGTTGACAGAAAAGATGCAGGTGCAAATCGTTGTCTCGCTGCGATTTTATAATTTCAAGTGCATGAAATCAATTAGCGGTTTTGGAAATGTTTTACCTCTGCAATTCCAGGCCTTTGCAATAAATCGAAAAATTCATTAATTACGTTGTGCCTTTGCATAGGGTATTTCATGCCAGTTCGTCTTTTGCAAAATGTAAATGTAACTGACGCCTTTGCACGTGATAGCGCCACAAAAAATGTACATCTATCTTCATCTGGCTGATTTCTAAAATTCCAAAAAGCAGAATCCTCTAATCCAACAAAGTATACAGCATTGTATTCTAATCCTTTACTTTTATGAATTGTCATGATAGGGACGGAATGATCTCCGCGAAAGTTTTCAATCGCTAGGTTCCATACTTCGTGTGCGGCTACATATTCCTCAAAAAAGAGACTTTCAAATTGGTTGATTACATCCATAAAGTAAGTACCTTGTTTATACGCCGGGAATTTCGCCTTTATATTCCCAATGCCAAAAAAATTAATGATACTATTCAAAGTACTGTGCCACTGCTCTGTATCAAACTTTTGCTGTATGTTCTTCTTTACAATGTTCACTACAGCAGACAGTTTCCTCTGCATTTCATCAAAGGTATCACTTTCCCGCATCCCGCTAATTCCCCAAAGCTCAACCAGTGACTCTTCTATAAAAGTCCATTCATTCGGTTGTTTTCTGCTTTCAGCACATATCATGAATTTGATAAGCAAATCTACTATTGGTTCTTTGATAAGGTTCTGGTAGCCAGTTTCAATGCGCGCACGCACGCCGTGTTGCTCCAACTTCTCAATAATCGCTGAAGCGTAGTCCTGTGGCTTTTGCTTGCAGAGAATACAAATATCGTGTGGCTCTACACCATTTGAGATTTTCGATAGTATGTCCTTCGATACAGCAGAAGCCTCCAGTTGTTCATTGTCTGCAATAAAAAGTGCAATGTTCCCATCATTCTCGGCCCAGTTGTCAGAAACACATACTTCTGTCGCCTTCTCTTTCAAAGACTCATACATTGCCTTTTGCAATGCAACTAATCTAGGCGCAGAACGATGATTCATTGTCAAGCGTACACCTTTCGGATTCAGTTCCCTATAAAAGTCATTAAATATTGTTTTTACGGCCCCGGCCCATACCATGATTCGCTGCTTGTTATCTCCCACAGATGTTATCTTGGTACCAGAACCCCAAAAGCACTCCTTTACAAACGCATATTGAATTGCCGTTGTGTCCTGAAACTCATCAAGGAACACAAATGAATACGTCATTTGTAACGCTTGCTTAATATACGGGTTCGTTTCAATGATATACACGGCAAGCATCATGATCATCTTAAATGTCAGAGTTGCTTTATTTCCGTTAAATCCCTTTAATAATAGTGGCCACACTTTATACCCTAATCCATCTCCTGTTAAAGGAAGACTAATTCGTGACAGAATATCATCATATTCCGTTTTCAGTTTAGACTGCGTGAAGCCATTGGGGTTTTTGAATCCAACGCAATGAAACGCTGCATCAATTATATCGGGATCATTCACCAGGTAATCGGTAGCTGGGCAAAGTTCGTCGGGCAACGCATATAGGAAATGGTCAAGGATACTTTTGGCAAATGCATCGTATGTCATTGATATGAATCTACCTTTTACCTCTGTGCTACATCGTTTTTCCACGCGTTCTTTCAGATTTTGTGCAGCATCCGTTTTGAAACTGATAGCAAGTATCTTTTGAGGCTCTCTGCACTGATTTGTCTGAAACAGAAATGCCGCTTTTTGCGCCAACAATTCCGTTTTTCCTGCGCCAGGTCCTGCAACAACAAGTACATGTCTGTCGCTGCAGCGAACGGCCGTATCCGCAGCTTCCTCCAACGAGATTCCGTCGCAAGGTAACCATTTGTCAGGATGCACAATTATCATTCTTATCACCTTTTAGAATGTGATCAGCAGTTTCAATTAAACGTTGCAAAACTGGCGGTATATTTTCTTTTAACTCCTCGTCACTTAATTGAGATAGTGCCGCAATATGTGTAGATGGTTTTCCTCTGTTCAAGAAGAAATATGTGTACCATACCATAAGCTTTTGCTGTTCGGGTGAGTAGGTATGTCCATCACCACCTTCTTCTTTTAGTGTATTTTGTATGTCTTTTTGAATTCGAGTTTCATATTCCGGATGCGCCTCGCTATCATTCTCAATTGTTGTAATGAGCGTTCGTTTTTTCTTTTCCTTTTGGATAATATCAATACGAGGGCCTTCAGATGCATCTAATGTCCGTTTATATACATTTCCTATTTGTTCCAACATCATAAAATCAATATCCAGCGGCGCAGAAAAGAACACATTATATTCTTCAAGCGAATCTATCCAAGTCTGCATTGTTACAATATCAGATACATTCCAGTCAGACATTTTTTTAAACTGAGCATCAGTTAGTATTCCATCTTGGGTATTGAGCAGTTCTTCCTTGTTATACCCATTTGCAATGAGCTGTTTAAGCACATATTGGATTCGCCCCCAGCCACCACCATCTCTTTCTCGATCTAAATCGAGCAATGTAATATGCGGAATTTCCAAATCATTTAGCAATCTCCAGAAGTGGTTGACATGCCGACCGCCGAGCGGAACAATTGATATTCCGCTGACATCTGTGCTACCATTCATGGCTTCCCAATACTTCGGCAGGATAATTTCTTCACTATCGCCCTCTCCCAGAATAACGAGTTTTGCAAAATACAGTTCCGGATAGGCTCTCACCGCTTCCTTAATATATTTATATTGATCCTGCATACGTTCTTCATCCGGCAGGGTGATGCATCTTACTCTTGATTCCAACAACTCCCTATCTAATCTAAAATATCTGAGATTTTCCGGATCAATCCGCTTAACAATCGAAGGAGAATGGGATGTCATAATTGCCTGCGCATTGTTTTTTTCTGCAATATCCTTCAAATTCCCCACCAATTTCCCCAGCAGATGTGGAGCGATGTGATTTTCAGGCTCTTCAAGTGCTACAATTGTCAAAATAGGTGGTTTTCTATTGAAAGAGGTATGTTCTGGATCTGTCTCTATTTCTCTCACCATTTGCCCTTCAACATCCAATATGCTGTCAACCAGAGATATATAGAATAGAGAGCGCAACCCATCTCCCATCTGGTCTATCGTATATTCTTTTCCCGTTTCTGTCGGTTCAAAAACAACCTCTGTTTTTCTAATAGATGTTTCAATATCAGTGCTGTTGAATCTTAAGCTGGCTGTCGAATATCGCTCATCAGAATCATAGATTTTCCACTGCTTTCCCAGCGACGCGCCAAACATGGAAACGCCTTTTTCTCCTTCAAATTGTTCATTCAATTCCTTGATTTTAGTTTTAACGTTCCCTTTTGTTTTCTCGCTCCAGTTGATGCTGCTCATGATCTGATACATCATCGTACCAGATGCATTTTTCAGTTGCTTAGACGGATTTCTAACTGCTGGGACATAAATCACTCGAATCTTATCCAGATCCCGTCGAGACGCATTTGTTCGATTGCCTTCTTCAATTTCAGCAAACTCCGGACAAGTAATATAACTTATCTTGCTGTCAATCGAGCCGTCAATAGTATTGCTTTTTTCCCATGTGGCCTCAAGACGGATTCGTAGATACGGCAGTCCGCTAGGATTATCAACAACAAAGTGTTGATAAAAGATAGGTATAGTATATTCTCCACCATTGCTTCCTGACTGCAATTCTTCAAATTCAAATATTGCTTCTATATAAAGACTTTGCTGTTCCATTTCATCTGGGAGTATATCTTTTGGCAAATGGAAATCACTTCTGTGTAGAATATGATCATTACTATTTTCAGAAAACATACAATTAAGGGCTGACAGTGCAGCAGTTTTTCCCGCACTGTTATTTCCAATAAATGTCGTTAGTTGATCAATTAAGATGACCTGCTCTTCTGAGCCAAAGCTTCTATAATTCTTTAATTTCAGTTTAGACAGTTTCATTCTAATCTACCTACCTTAACGAATTATTTCCTATGATATACAATGAGTATATTTTCAATTATTAACTTCTTCAATCAAAAAAGTCTTATGCATTTAATCGCCTATTTTCTTAAAGTATACCTCCATTCTTTCCATTTGTCTATATTATACAAAGTCATTTAGAATGCATCGGTTATATTTATTAACATGTTCTCTGATCACTATCTAATTCGTAAGATAAGCTGATTAAAAAACAATTCGCGCCACAAGCGATTATGGAATTATTCTAATATTCACTCTTTATGCTATCCTTGATTGGTAAAGGAGGGCATCACCATGAAATATTCAAACGAAGAAAAGCTATTCATTGTTGCACGCTATCAGCAAGGAGAAAGTGTTATCGCTCTTTCCAGTGAATTCAGTATCCCGCGCAGCACCTTATATCGGTGGCTTAAATCTTTTCCGACAGGCAGCTCGGGCAAGCCATTGAAATTTTCCTATCAAGAATACGCATTACTCCAGCGCAAAGTTGAAAAATTGCAGAATATCATCACAATTTTGAAATCTGTTGATTGTCTGGTATCCGCACCATTAAAGGAACGGCTTCATGCTTTAGAGCCGTTTTATGGAAAATATGAAGTTCACACAATATGCGAGGCGCTGGATGTTGACCGCGGTACATTTTACAACCATATGTTACGCAGCAAGCGCGGCAACGCTTGGTTTGATAAACGTCGCCAAGAATACTGCCAGCTCATCCGTGATGTGTTTGACGAATATAGGCAGGTGCTGGGTGCAGAGAAAATTCGGACGATTCTCGTTCAGCGTGGATACCAAGTCAGCGCGGAATATGTTTCGCGACTCATGCGTGAAATGGGCTTAAGCAGCGTTCGGACGACGGCGAAGCAGGAATATCTAAAGCTGCGTGAACCGGAACGAAAGAAAAATATCCTGCGGCAACAATTTAACGCTCAGCAGCCAAATCAACGATGGGTCAGCGATGTCACCTGTTTTAAACTTGGGGATCACTACTTTTATATTTGCGTGATTATCGACCTTTTCTCACGCAAAGTGATCGCACATAAGGTTTCAAAAAAGAACAGCACCCAACTTCTCACAGCAACATTTAAAATGGCGCATGAAGAACGCCATCCCCCATCTGGTCTTATTTTTCATAGCGACCGTGGAGCGCAATATACCTCTCACCGGTTTCAACAGCTTTTGCATAAATACAATACGAAGCAATCCTTTTCTCAGCCCGGCAAGCCGCATGATAACGCGGTCGCAGAATCATTCTTCGCATCGTTGAAAAAAGAAGAACTCTACCGGAAAAATCATCCTTCCGATAGAGCATTTCAAGCCAGTGTAGCTTCCTATATTGAGTTTTACAATACCAAACGACCTCATCGCACATTGAAAATCTGACGCCATGCCAAATGGAAGAGAGCTGCTGTGCAACTGTTAAATGAGACATCCGTGTTCGAATCGCCTAATTTGCTCGTTTTCTACTACGTTTTGAGACGGTTTGTATTTTCGTGTCTCATATTTGCTTCAGCGCGCCACTCACTGAAATCCCTGTCATACCAAGACTTTCAGGACATAAAATGACCCTACCCAATCCTCAAGTCTCATCGACTTGTTCGAATTGGGTAGGGTCATTCATTTTGGTGGAGACGGTGGGGATCGAACCCATGACCTCTTGACTGCCAGTCAAACGCTCTCCCAGCTGAGCTACGCCCCCGATTCAGCTAATAAACTTTGCATAAAAATTATAACGCAACGGATTGGTTAATGTCAAGCACAGAGTATCTGGCAGTATCACCGAAATCGAAAAGTAAAAATTGGTAGTGCTGCCAAAAATTTAGGCGGAACTGCCAAGTTTTATCCTCTCCTGTTAGCTTTGCAAACCGCTTTCTGTTATACTGTTTGCATAAGGAAGTGACAGCCATGTATTTCGCGTACGGACAGACCGAAACCGACTATCTCAAGGCCAAAGACAGCAGACTTGCCGCTGTCATCGACCGGCTCGGCCATATTAACCGAACAGTGGACACCGACCTGTTTTCCTCGGTCGTGCACCATATCATCGGGCAGCAGATTTCCATAAAAGCACAGGCGACCATCTGGCAGCGCATGCAGGACGCGCTCGGCACGGTAACCGCCGACAGCATCGCCGCAGCCGGTGTTCCCCTGCTGCAGTCGCTCGGCATGACCTTCCGCAAGGCGGAATACATCACGGATTTTGCCGAAAAGATACGCAGCGGCGCTTTCAATCTGGAAAGCGTGAAGTACATGAGCGACGCGGATGCAATCTGCGCACTCAGTTCGCTTAAGGGTATCGGCGTATGGACTGCCGAGATGATCCTGCTGTTCTGCCTGCAGCGGCCGAACGTGTTCAGCTACGATGATCTGGCGATCCAGCGCGGACTGCGCATGGTATATCACCACCGCAAAATTGACCGCAAACTGTTTGAGAAATATCATCGGCGATTCAGTCCGTACTGCAGCGTGGCCAGTCTGTATCTATGGGAAGTCTCCGGCGGTGCGATACCGGGTATGCGCGATTATGCGCTTGTAAACAAATAAAAATCCGTTCCGGCTGCTTCTTCACGGAACGGATTCATCAGAAAATGGAGTGTTGACAGACACCTGCTTTTCCGTTGTCTGCACATATATAGTAGCGATATTTTCCGCGTTTGTCAACCTTTTCAGCGTTTTTTGTGCAACGTTTTAACCCGATTCGTCAAAATTCGCAATTCATCGACCGAATCAGCAAATTTTCGGTTAAAAATACCGTATAGAGAAAGTCCCGGACAGCCTTCCGCTGCCCGAGACTTGGGGTGACTTTATGTTTCTTGGTAAACGAATTATTCCCACTCAATCGTAGCCGGCGGCTTACTGGTAATATCATAAACAATACGGTTTACGCCGACAACCTCGTTTACGATACGGCTGGAAGCCTTATCGAGTACCTCGTACGGAATGCGCGCCCAGTCAGCGGTCATGAAGTCGCTGGTGGTTACGCCGCGCAGCGCGAGTGCGTAATCGTAGGTGCGGCTGTCACCCATAACGCCTACGGTGCGGGTGTTGGTCAGAACGGCAAAATACTGGTTGATCTCCTTGTCCAGACCTGCATTTGCAATCTCCTCGCGGAAGATTGCGTCTGCCTCACGCAGAATGTCGCACTTCTCCTTGGTGATCTCGCCGGTAATACGGATGCCGAGACCCGGACCCGGGAACGGCTGACGCATAACCAGCTGCTCGGACAGGCCCAGCTCAAAGCCAAGCTGACGAACTTCGTCCTTGAACAGCATGCGCAGCGGCTCAATGATCTCCTTGAAGTCCACGAAATCCGGCAGACCGCCTACGTTGTGGTGGCTCTTGATGACAGCGGCATCGTCCTTGCCGGACTCGATCACGTCCGGATAGATAGTGCCCTGTGCCAAATAGTCGATCTTGCCGACCTGCTCACCGATCTGCTTGCCCATCTTCTCAAACGTGCGGATGAACTGTGCGCCGATGGCCTTGCGCTTGTCCTCCGGATCGGTCAGACCCTTGAGAGCGCCGAGAAATGCGTCCTCCTCGTTCATGCGGATCAGGTTGATGTCCCACTTGGAGAAAGCTGCCTCAACCTCATCACCCTCGTTCTTGCGCATCAGACCGTGGTCTACGAATACGCAGGTCAGCTGATTGCCGACTGCCTCAGCCAGCAGGGCCGCTGCAACCGAGGAGTCAACGCCGCCGGACAGCGCCAGCAGAACCTTGCCGTCACCGACCTTCTCGCGGATGGCCTTGATGGAGCTGTTCTTGTAGTCACCCATGGTCCAGTCGCCCTTTGCATGGCAGACTTCATACAGGAAGTTCTTCAGCATGAGCGAACCGTTCTCGGTGTGGTTTACCTCCGGATGGTACTGTACGCCGTAGAAGCCGCGCTTCTCGTCAGCGATGGCAGCAGTCGGGCACATATCGGTGTGAGCGACCAGCTCGAAGCCCTCCGGCACCTTTGCCATGTAGTCGCCGTGGCTCATCCAGGAAATGCCCTGCTCCGGCAGACCCTTGAACAGCTTGCAGTCCGTGTTGTAGAAGGTCTCGGTCTTGCCGTACTCGCGCGCGGTGTCCTCCTGTGCTGCGGTTACCTCGCCGCCGAGGGTATGCGCCATAAGCTGGCAGCCGTAGCAGATGCCCAGAACCGGTACGCCCAGCTCGAACAGAGCCGGATCACACTTCGGGGATTTTTCCTCGTAAACGCTGTTCGGACCGCCGGTAAAGATGATGCCAATCGGATTGAGCGCCTTGATCTCCTCAATCGAGGTCTTATAGGGCTTGACCTCACAGTAAACATTATGTTCGCGGACGCGTCGTGCAATCAGCTGATTGTACTGACCGCCGAAGTCGAGCACCAGAACAAGCTGATGATTTTCCATCGCCAATCTCCTTTCTGTTTTCCCAATGTATATATAATAGAATTATGCCACATTTCTGCGTTTTCGGCAAGGGCTTTTGCGGAATTTTCCGTTTCCCGACAGGAAGAAAACATACACAGACCGGAATTCTGCCGATCCGGTATAAAATTTAACAGCCGCGTGCATACTTTCCGATAGAAGAAACGACCGGAAAGGGTGAAGGATTTTGAAAAACAGGCAGATTCGCATCATTGCGGTGCTGCTCGCAACCGTGCTCGCCTATGCGGGACTGATCGGCGCTGCCGCCGTAACCGCGCAGGCGGCGGACAATGCACCGGTGGTGCAGCCGGTCACGGCGCAGACCTGCGTGGATATCGCCGTGGAGGCCAGACTGTCCGCGACCGACGCGGATAACGACGTAGTGCTCTATCAGCTTACCGAAAAGCCGCGGCTGGGCACAGCGAAGATCGAGGGCAGTACCTTATATTACACACCGGGCCGCAAAGCCGGACGCGACAGCTTCCACTATACCGCCGTGGATGCCGAGGGAAACACAGCGCAGCCTGCCGCTATCACGATTGAAATTAAAAAGAATAAGACCGGACTCACCTACTCGGACATGGACGGTGATCCGGCGCATTACGCGGCAATCTATCTATCGCAAAAGGGTGTAATGACCGGAGAAACCATCGGCAGCTGTGCGTTTTTCCATCCCAGCCGAGCGGTAACACGCAGTGAGTTCATCGCCATGACAGCCGCCGCGGCAGACCTGTCCATTGAACCGACAGACCAGACCGACTTTGCGGATGACAGCGGACTTTCCGCGTGGGCCAAGCCGTATATCAGCGCTGCAGCCGCAAACGGACTGGTCAGCGGCTACGCGACCGTCTCCGGCGTAAGTGAGATTCGCGGCGAGAAAACCATCACAACGGCCGAGGCAGGCGTGGTGCTCGACCACCTGCTTGACGGCACGCTGAGCGGTGTGCAGTACGCTTGGTCGATGTCCGACCATTCGCCGCAGGACTGGGCGCAGCCTGCAATGAGCCGTCTTGAACGGGTCTCCGTGCTCACCTCGGCGCAGGCGCAGAATCCCGAAACTCCGCTCGACCGCCGAACGGCGTGCGAAATGCTGTACCGCGCACTGATTTTGCTGGATTCTTGACGAAAATCAGCAGCAGTGATACAATAAAGCAGGGAGAAGCTTGGACTTCTCCCTGCTTTTTCTGATTTTGAAAGGACTGTATTCGTTTGCAGCAAATCGACTTTTCTCAGGGCAGCATCCGCCGCAGGATACTTGCGGTGGCCACACCGATGCTGATCGCGCAGCTGCTCAATCTGCTGTATAATATTGTAGACCGTATTTATATCGGCAAGATCCCCGGCGAGGGCACGCTTGCGCTGGCGAGTATCGGCTTGTGCTTCCCTTTTGTGACGCTCATTACCGCGTTTGCCAATCTGTTCGGACTGGGCGGTGCTCCGCTCTGCGCGATGGCGCGCGGCAAAGGCAACCGTGAAGGCGCACAAGGCATCATGGTCAACGCCGGCTTTATGTTGCTGCTGAGCGGTGCCGTGCTGACCGCGCTCGGCATCGCGTTCCATCGCCCGCTGCTGTACCTATTCGGCGCCAGTGAGGTAACGTACCCGTATGCGTCCTCGTACATCGTGATTTACTTGCTCGGTACGCTGTGCGTCATGCTGTCGCTCGGTCTCAATCCATACATTAACTGTCAGGGCTTTGCCCGAACCGGCATGCTCACCGTGGCGCTCGGCGCGGCAGCCAACATCGTGCTCGACCCGATTTTCATTTTCGCACTGCACCTTGGCGTGCGCGGCGCTGCTATCGCAACCGTACTGTCGCAGTTTCTGTCTGCTGCATGGGTTGTCAAGTTTTTAACCGGCAAAAAAGCCGAGCTAAAGCTGGATTTCCGCGGTTTCCGTCCGGACTGGCACTGTATCCAGCGCATTACCGTGCTCGGCATCGCCAGCTTCGTCATGTCGTTTACGGATATGCTCGTGCAGGTGGCGTGCAATTCCATGCTGCGCGGTTTCGGCGGAGACCTGTACATCAGCGTCATGACCGTACTTAACTCCGTGCGCCAGATTGCACAGACGCCGGTGCTCGCCATCGCGGACGGTGCATCTACCGCCATCAGCTACAACTACGGCGCCGGTCTGTACAAGCGCACCCGGGATGCTATCCGGTTTATGACGCAGATTGCTATCGGATATACCATGCTTGTCTGGATACTGGTCTCTCTTTTCCCTGCCCTGTTCATCCGCATTTTCAATCAGGATGCGGAACTGGTCGCGGCGGCTGTTCCGGCGCTGCACATTTACTTTTTCGGCTTTGTGATGATGGCGTTCCAGTATGCCGGTCAGAGTACGTTTCGCGCGCTGGGCCGGGCGAAATACGCGGTGTTCTTCTCTCTTTTGCGCAAGGCGTTCATTGTTGTGCCCCTGACTTTGCTGCTGCCGTACTGCTGGAATCTCAGCGTGAGCGGCGTATTTGCGGCAGAGCCGGTGTCCAACTGCATCGGCGGTCTGGCGTGCTACTTGACCATGCGGCATGTGGTGATGCCCGAACTCAAAATGAAAAATTGAAGATGGAGGATGGAGAATGCATAACCAGTCGCAGAATGCTTCGTTTATCTTTCCGGATTTGGGACAGAGTGGTCAGTGACTGCTGTCTGTTCCGGCGTTTGTCGCCGAAAACGCGCGAGTCTATCAGGCTGAATTTGACAAATGGCTGCAGTCATCGACCGAGCATGATTACTGGGTTACTGCGCCGGACGGCACAAAGGCACTTTGCTTCGACGGCGCGGAAGCCTTTGCGACGTGGCTCAATCAATATGTTCTGCAGGATTCCGAGGTCAAAGCACAGCGCATTCCAACGCTTTATTTTTAATAGGTAAACCCGAAAAGGGAGTCGGACAAATCCGGCTCCCTTTTCTGCATTGCGAGGGGAAATCAGCATCACTTTCGCTGGAAGGACTTACAGTCGGTGCACTGATCCATCGTTGGATTAGCCTCGTGCGTGCCAACGGTAATGCTGTCCAGCGCACAGTAAGAAGCGGTCGGACAATGGTTTGCGCACTGCTCCACCGTGCAGTGGATAGACTTGTTGCAGCGATCGTTACTCATAGAGAATGACCTCCTTTTGTGATTTCGGTAATATTATCTCACTCGTTTCCACAAATTATACTTTGGAATTGCGGAAATGCTTTCCGTTGTGCTATACTAAAACAAAAAACATTACAATAAAGGTTGTGATATTCATGCAAAAGGGAGATTCCGCGAAGCTCAAGCTGCTGCTGGCAGGCATTTCAGCACGGCTGACCAAAAACCGCGATTTTTTTGTGCAGGCAGACTGCACCCTGGTTTCCGGCAAAAAGAAATTTGACGCAAAGCTGTCCCGCGCGGACGAGGACTACACGCTGCATTTTCAGGGCAGCGACCGCCGCGTAGACGCGGCTGAATTCTGTACCTTCTTTGCCGAGCAGGCCGAGAAATACGACGAGAGCGTGCTCACCTACACCGAGCGCAGCACGGTTGTTACGCTGTCCGTGACGGCACGCGGCGTGCAGATGAAGCAGGCCGAGCGCGAAGCGACCGCCGAGGAAAAGGCGGCTGCCGCCAATCCGCTGCTCGACAGCGGCCGGCAGTACCTCATTCGTGTCGATCAGGCGGCAGCGCTGCTGCGCGAGATCGGCATCCTAACCGCAGACGGCAAGCTGAAAAACGACATGATCCGCAAGTACAATCAGATCGACCACTACGTCGAACTGGTTGCGCCGATGTTCGAGCAGGATGACAGCGACGAAATTGTGCTGCTGGACTGCGCCTGCGGCAAGTCCTACCTCAGCTTTGTCATGAATTACTATATCCACGAGGTGCTGCATCGTCGCTGCCGTGTTATCGGCGTGGATATCAAGGAGCACGTTATTGATGAGAGCCGTGCAATGGCCAAGCGTCTCGGCTATCACAATATGACGTTCATCTGCGCGGACCTGCGGACGTACCAGCCGCCGAAAAACGTCACCGCTGTGATTTCGCTGCACGCGTGCGACATTGCGACCGATCTGGCTCTTGGCACAGCTATCCGCGCCAAGGCGAAATACATCGCGTGCGTGCCGTGCTGCCACAAGGAACTGCTCGATCAGTACACCATGCCCGGACTCGAGCCGCTGACCAAATTCGGCGTATTCAAGGCGCGCTTTAACGATGTGCTGACCGACAGCATGCGTGCGCTCAAACTGGAAGCCGAAGGCTACAAGGTGTCTGTCGTTGAGTATATTTCGCCGCTCGATACCCCGAAAAACCTGCTCATCCGCGCAACGCGAACTGGCAAGGTAAACAACCGCGCGAAAGCCGAGTACGATGCCGTGCGCCGCACGCTCGGCACGACCTCTGAGCTGGACCGCCGGTGCGCGGAACTCGACAACGAGTTTTTCGTCACCGATGAGGATTTGATGGGTTAATTCCCCTGTTTTTGTTTTCCATGTACATTTTAGGCAATCTGCCGGATACGATCTTGTTCTTTGTGTAAATCTGCATTATAATTTTTGTATACTCTCACGGAGGTGATGCCTGTGAAACCACCCGACAAAGGCCTGCTGCTCTCATCGCATGTGGACTTTACCATTCCGTCTCCGTTTGCACGGGAGCACCTGTATTATCTCATTCAGTACGGACGCTACCAGTGCGTGCCCGGCTATGAAGTGAAGCGTGATTTTCTGGATATGTACCTGTGCGCGTATGTGCGCAGCGGTTCGCTGCACACCTTCTGCGGAGAGCAAAATGCGGACGCTGCCGCCGGACAGCTTGTACTCATGGACTGCCGCCTTCCCCACCGGTACTACGTCACCGAGCCGACCGAGCTTCTCTGGTTCCACTTTTCCGGCGGCGAAAGCGCAGCCTATGTCCGGCTGCTGACCGATGAGCACGGCATCTGTTTTGACGGAAACCACGAGATTTCCCGGCATTTCGAGCAGATTTTCCACTATGGAGACAAGCAAGTGTACAACGAGCACCGCATTTCGGTCTGCATTCAGTCCGTACTGTGCTGTCTGGCTGTGCCGGACACCAAACCGGATATTCCCGAGGTGATTCGTCCAGCGGTCGAGTATATTGCCGAGCACTTCCGGGAAGAGGTCACGCTCGAAATGCTTGCCGATTTGTGCCACGTCAGCGTGACGCACCTCATCCGGTGTTTCGCCAAGTACATCGGCTTTCGCCCGCATGACTATCTGCAGGAGCAGCGTCTGCGCCACGCAAAGGTGCTGCTGACCGGTTCGGCGCTCTCCATCGAGCAGATTGCCGAGCAGAGCGGCTTCAACAGCGCAAGCCACTTTTCCCGCGTGTTCCGCAGCCGTGAAAAAATGACGCCGAGCAAATTCCGCTCCATGAACTTCTGATGTTAATTTCTGCATAGAAGTGGTTAATTTCCTGTCGTGACTCTGTGTGATTTTGTTCTATAATAGAGGCATAAAGAGAGCCACGAAGAACAACAAGGAGGCACGGATCATGGAGAAGAAAAATATTGCGGTAGGTATCATCGGTGCGGGCGGCTTTATCGGTCAGGAGCACCTCAAGCGGCTGACCAAGCGGATCGACGGCGCTGCTGTCACCGCGCTGTACGATATCAATAAGGAAAAGACCGACGCGCTCGCTGCCGAGTACGGCGCGGAGAGCATGGAGAGCGTGGACGCGCTCATCGCGTCCGACAAGGTGGACGCCATCGTCATCACCGCATGGGACGGCGTTCATGCCGAGGTGACCAACAAGGCCATCGCTGCCGGCAAGCCGGTATTCTGCGAGAAGCCGCTGGCAACCACCAAGGCGGACTGCGCTGAGATCGTCCGCAATGAGCAAGCCGCCGGCAAAAATCTGGTGCAGGTCGGCTTTATGCGCCGTTACGACCCGGATTACTGCAAGATCAAGGCCATTCTGGATTCCGGCGAGCTGGGCAGGCCGCTGATGGCGCACTGCATCAGCCGTACACCGCGTATCGCAGCCGGATTCACCAACGCCATGCAGGTAACCAACGTGCTCATTCACGAAATCGACCAGTTCCGCTGGCTGTTCGGCGAGGAGCTTGTCCGCGGTCAAATGCTGGCGGCACGCAACACTGCGTTCGCCGCTGACGGCCTGAACGACCCGCAGCTGGCGCTCATGTGGACCGAGAGCAACATCCTGATTGACGTAGAGTGCTCGGTAAACAGCTATTACGGCTACGAGATCGGCATGGAAATTGTATGCGAAAAGGGAACGATCCGTCTGCCGCTGCCTGCAGAACCGATCGTCCGTTCGCGTCTCAAGGTTGGCAGTGAAATTATGGACAACTGGGCAGAGCGTTTCCCGAAAGCTTACGACAACGAGCTGCAGCACTGGATCAACCATCTGCGCGGCATTGAGCTGACCGCAGGTCCGGGCAGCAAGGACGGCTTCGCAGCCTGCTGCATCGCGGATGCCATGATCGCATCACAGACCTCGGGCAAGGTGGAGACCGTAGACTTCACGATATAACATAAGGAGTAATTTTTATGCTGAAATTTGGTATGATCGGCGGCGGACTTGGTTCGTTCATCGGCAAGTTTCACCGCTGGGGCGCTATGCTGGACGATTCCGCGGAGCTGGTCTGCGGCTGCTTCTCCCGCAGCATGGATAAGAACCGCGCGACCGCTGAGGCGTATCACCTGCCCAACACCAGCCGCGTATATGCGGATTTCCGCGAAATGGCAGACAAGGAATCCGCTCGTGAGGACGGCATTGATTTCGTCTCCATCATGACGGCAAACGATACGCATTACGAGATCGCAAAGTGCTTTCTCGAGCATGACATCCACGTTATGTGCGACAAGCCGCTTGCACTGCACACCGAGGAAGCCGAGGAGCTTGCCCGCATTGCGGAGGAGCGCGGTCTGCTGTTCGGCATGACGTATTCGTACACCGGCTATGCGCTCATCCGTCAGGCGCGTGAGATGATCCGCGCAGGCGCAATCGGCGATATTCTGCACGTCCGCGTGCAGCATCCGGAGGATTGGGTCATTTCCGGTGCGGTTGACGGCAAGGTGGACACCTCGGCATGGCGTTTTCAGCCGAAGAAGGTCGGTTCCTCGCTGTGTGCAAACGATCTCGGCACACATGCAGAGCAGATGGTAACGCAGTTCACCGGTCTGCACGTCAAGCGCGTGCTGGCGATGATGGACACCTATCCGCGTGATCTGCCGCTCGATACCAACGTAAACGTGCTGATGGACTTCGGGGGCGGCGTGACCGGTACGCTCTGGGCATCCCAGATTGCGATTGGTCACGAGTGCGACAGCGGCATCTACGTCATCGGCACCGAAGGCTCGCTCGAATGGACTGCAACCGACTGCGACCACCTGATCTACACGCCGCGCAGCCAGCCGAGCCAGCGGCTGTCCGCCGGTGCAGACTATCTGCTTGATGCCAGCACGCGGCTTTCCCGCGTCGGTGCAGGCCATAACGAAGGCTTTATTGAGGCGTTCTCGAATATTTACCGTTCGTTCTGTAATGTGCTCTCCGACCGCAAGGCAGGCCGCGAGAATACGACCGACACCTTCCCGACTGTACAGGACGGCGTGCTCGGCGTTCGCTTTGTCGAGGCCTGTGTACGCAGCCATAAGGCCGGAGGCGTCTGGATGGACGTATAAAGCAGACCCCATCCCTCTTTGACGGAAGTCCCTCTGTATTGAAGGTACAGAGGGACTTCTTAATGTAACACCCCGGAAAATCTCCGAATAGATTGATACTGAAGTTGCTTCAATTTTTGTTTGGAGGTAATATACATGGCTGAAAAAGTTTGCTGTCCGGGTCCGATCGGCGGCAATAACGGCAACAGTGCAGGCGGCTTCCGCGAAGCGGTCTGCGTCCACACCAAAAAGGTTTATGACTCCTGCCGCAGCAAGGAGTGCCTGCGTGACATTCGCGTGTATCTCACCCGCGATGCGCAGGAGCTGATCAATGCCGGTGGCATCGCATCTGTGAAGCCGCGTGAAGCAGAACTGCTCTGTGTTTCTATTGATGTTGAGCGGATTCAGTTTAATCGAGGTTTTTACAGCGTTGATATCCGCTTTTTCTATCGCATTGAATGTGAAATCAGCTGCGTAATCGGTCGTCCGCGTATTGTGGACGGTCTTGCAGTATTTGACAAACGCGTTGTACTGTTCGGCGGTGAAGGCGGCGCGCGCATCTTTTCCTCGCAGTATATCGAGGACGGCCGTGATGTGCAGCTGCGGCCTGACAGCAACAAGCCGACTGCAGTCGTAGAGGTCGTTGATCCGATCATGCTGGACGCGCGTGTGGTAGCGCCGGAAACCAGCTGCAACTGCTGCTGCTGCGCGCTGCATGAAGTACCCCGTTCAATCTGCTCGTGCTTTGGCGGTGACGATCTCGTGCTCAGCAACGATGGCTATCAGCTGTTCGTAACCCTCGGTCAATTCTCGATCATCCGACTCGAGCGCGACATCCAGCTGCTCATGCCCGCTTACGACGTATGTCTGCCGCGGCGCGACTGCTCGAACAGCGGTGTCGGCGGTGAGCAGGACCCGTGCGAGATCTTCTCGAGCTTTGACTTCCCCATCGACGCCTTTTTCCCGCCGCAGAGCGACAAGGCAGGCTGTCTGTTCACCGGCAGTGCCGGCGTGAATGACAATCGCAGTGGCTGCGGCTGCGGTAATAGCAATTCCTGCAGCGGCAATAATTCCTGCAGATAATCATCTTTACCCGTTTACGCACAGCCGGCTGGGAGTATTTGCTCCCAGCCGGCTGTAAATTCGCCGTTCTGTACGACGGCAAGCCGATGGTTTTCGACTGTCCGTTAAAAATGAAGCCGTCGGCAAATTCGACCTATGACCTGAAGGATGCCACTGCTTCATTCTTCATTCTCGTTAAGAATACAGACGGCGGCTTCCTGATCGACCACTTTGCAACCGGTATCCGATCACTGCAGCACAAACCGTTCGATCTGCTGAAAAAGTTTCTCTATTGGCGCAAAAAAGTCCCTCATCGCCTGATGAGGGACTTTTTGCTTGTGCAGTTTTTAGTTCTGAGACTTCACTTAGTACGCGATGCCCCAGACAACCATCTTGTTTGCAGGCTTGCCGCAGACCGGACAGGTATCTGCGATATGCTCCTGTTCGAACGGCATGCAGCGGCTCGGCATACCGGTCTCTTCCTTGACCTTCTCCTCGCAGGCGAGGTCGCCGCACCACATGGACTTGATAAAGCCGGTGTGCTCAGCAAGGATGGACTTCATCTCGTCAAGAGACTTTGCGGTATAGGTATGCGCCTCGCGGTTTGCGAGCGCCTTCTCATACAGCGACTTCTGAATATCCTCCAACAGCGCCGGAATGGTCTTTTCGAGATCCTCGAACTTAACAACGGTCTTTTCGCGGGTGTCGCGGCGAACCAGTACGCACTGACCCTCAGCGATATCGCGCGGACCAACCTCCAGACGAAGCGGAATGCCCTTCATCTCGTACTCGGCAAACTTCCAGCCCGGGGTATTGTCGCTCAGGTCGATCTTGGCACGGATGCCCGCTGCCTTGACCTGCTCGTACAGTTCGGTTGCCTTCTCCTTGACGCCTTCCTTGTGTGCCGCAACCGGAATAACAACCAGCTGGGTCGGAGCGATGCGCGGCGGCAGAACCAGACCCTCGTTATCACCGTGCGTCATGATGATTGCGCCGATGATACGGGTGGAAACGCCCCAAGAGGTCTGATACATATACTGCAGGGTGTTGTTCTTATCGGTGTACTGCATGCCGAATGCGCGTGCAAAGCCGTCACCGAAGTAGTGCGAGGTACCGGACTGCAGAGCCTTGCAGTCGTGCATCATGGCCTCGATAGTATAGGTGTTCTCTGCACCGGCGAAGCGCTCCTTCTCGGTCTTTTCACCCTTGAGCACCGGAATCGCCAGCCACTCCTCAAAGAACTTCGCATAGATGTTCAGCATGCGCAGAGTCTCTTCCATAGCCTCCTCAGCGGTAGCATGAACGGTGTGACCCTCCTGCCACCAGAACTCACGGCTGCGCAGGAACGGACGGGTGGTCTTTTCCCAACGGACAACCGAGCACCACTGGTTGTACAGCTTCGGCAGGTCGCGCCAGGAGCGAACGATCTTTGCGTAATGCTCGCAGAACAGCGTCTCCGAAGTCGGACGGACGCACAGACGCTCCTCCAGCTTGTCGTTGCCGCCGTGCGTTACCCATGCACACTCCGGCGCGAAGCCTTCAACGTGGTCGGCTTCCTTCTGCAGCAGGCTTTCCGGAATGAAAATCGGCATTGCTACATTCTCGTGACCGGTCTCCTTGAACATGCCATCCAGCGTGTGCTGAATGTTCTCCCACAGCGCCTGTGCGTACGGACGCATGATGATACAGCCCTTTACGGACGAATAATCGGCCATTTCAGCCTTTTTTACAATATCTGTGTACCACTGCGCGAAGTCCACGTCCATGGACGTGATCTCGCTGACCAGCTTTTTCTTTTCTGCCATTATTCTTCACCTTTCTGGTTCGCAATAATCTTATCTATTTTCTCTTGTTCGTTTTCCAGCGCATCGTTGCCCCAGATGTAGAATACATCATCGGTTGCCGACCGGACGGTAATATTTCCGTCTTTCAACAGGCAGGTATAGTGTCCGCTTCTATGGCCCTCTGTCGGAATAGCGATTGTGAAGCGAACAGCACCGCTTTTGACCGTCTTTACCTCGTCGATCAGAATGTCATCGAGTGTTGCAAGCGTGGTCTGCGTTCCATCCGGCGCGATACGCACGAGCATATCACCGGCCATGTATCCGATACCATCCGAATAGTATTCCGTCCGCTCAGATTTATCGCAGGAAACAGCATAATAAGCCCCATCAGCATCCTGCTTTACGCCGATGACCGGAGTGTCTGTCACCTGTACCAGACGGCCGTTCTCTTCGCGGTACAGCCCGGCTGTGCCCCAGAACAACACACCGTCACTGCCAAATATCTGCGGTGCAAAATGCTTGCGCACCTCGGCATCATCCGACTGATACGCATTCGAGATGGTATAGCTGTCTGTCTTTTGACCGTCCCAGTTATACGCCGTCAGCACGGTTTCGTCCGCCGTACAGTTCTGCGTAACAGTCATGCCGTTATCCGTCAGCCGGCAGATACCCGCTGCCACGCCCAACGGCTCCACGCCTGTTTCCGTGAGCTTATAACCAGTCGTCTCATCCGTGCAGATGATGCAGCCGCGTGCGCTCTGATAAACAGTGCGTGCTGCCTGCTGCTGTGCTTCGGTCAGAGTCAGTTCGGTTTTGACCGTATCGCTGCGTACCGAGCACAGCGAATACGTTTCCGTTTCCTTGTTGAATACCAACAGATAGTCGGTTTCTCCGGCGCTGCCGAGATATTCCACAGAACTTTCTTTCGGCAGCGAGAGCACTTGCGTCAGCGCCATCGTCTTGCTGTCCATGCGGTACAGGATAAAATTCGACTGCTCCATATCGCTCTGCGCATAACGGTCTGTACCGCTGACAGGCTGCACTCCGTCAATCGGACACTGCGCCACTGTCACATCTGCGATCTGGCAGACGAACGGCGAAGCAATCAGGTTCCATTTGCCATCGTACTGGTAATCATTGCTGTAATCACGCGGCAGAACGTCCCATGCCGCATTTTTGAACTGTTCCGCCGTGAAAACGCCGTCGTCGATCAACTTTTCCGCCACACTGCGGTCGCTTTCATCGCCATTTTTCGCGTAGTTCGTACTGAGCAGCCGCGCCGAGAGCGAAACCGCATCTCCGCGGATAAAGCCCTCCTCGTCCGTCTGCCGTACCTCATCGTTATCGACAAAAGCCGTACCCTGATAGCTGTCCGCATCCAAATGTGCCCGGGTCAGAAAAATGCAATACTGGCCGCAGGTGACATTGCGCTGCGAGCCGTACAGTGTCGCGGAAACGCCCTTGGTCAAACCATTCTGATACAGCCAGCCGACGTATTTGTCCGCCCACTGCGGCACATCGGTAAACGGATGCTTCCAGTTTCCTGCCAGCGCGGTCTTTTCTGCGCCAAGCAGACGGGTCAGCATCACCGATGCCTCTGCGCGGGTCATGGATTTCTCCAGCGCAAAGCCCTTGTCGGTGCCTTTGAACAGTCCGAGATCATAAAGCATCTGCGCCTGCGCTTCGGTATCGCCGGGATAGTTGTTGTTGATCGTACCGACCTGTGCCGCACCGGCGGCACAAGTCAGCAGACCTGCCATTAAACACGCGGAAACAAATTTTTTCATGCCGCACCCTCCCTGCATACATGACAAAACTCTATGAATCTTTTATTCTATTGTGACGGAGAACGGAATATCGCTTCCGCTCTCCGTTGTGCTGCTTACTTCAGCCTATTCTCAACCTCATACGCGAGCTTCTCGATAAACTCGCCGGTCTCCATAGCGGTGGTCTCGCCGGTCTTGCGGGTACGAACCGAGATAACACCCTTTTCCTCGTCCTTGTCGCCAATGACGATCATATACGGAATCTTGTGAACCTGTGCTTCGCGGATCTTATAGCCAATCTTTTCGTTGCGCTCGTCCATGGTTACGCGGAAGCCCTTATCAGTCAGCTGCTTAACAACTTCCTGTGCGCACGGAATATTGCGGTCGGTCATCGGCATAACGCGAACCTGCTCCGGTGCCAGCCAGGTCGGGAATGCGCCTGCAAAATGCTCGGTGATAACGCCGATGAAGCGCTCAATGGAGCCGAGGACAACGCGGTGAATCATAACCGGACGGTGCTTCTCGCCGTCTGCGCCGGTGTACTCAAGCTCGAAACGCTCCGGCAGCTGCATATCCAGCTGGATGGTGCCGCACTGCCAGGTACGGCCGATGGAGTCTGCCAGATGGAAGTCCAGCTTCGGGCCGTAGAACGCGCCGTCGCCCTCGTTGACAACGTAGTCCTTGCCGATCTCGGTGATCGCTTCTGCGAGGGTCTTCTCCGCAAACTGCCAGTCCTTGAGGTCGCCCATGTGGTCTTCCGGCATGGTGGACAGCTCAATCTGATAGGTCAGACCGAAGGTGGAGTATACCTCATCGAACAGACGAACGACGTTCTTGATCTCGTCCTTCATCTGATCCCAGGTCATGAAGATGTGGGCATCGTCCTGCGTGAAGCAGCGCACGCGGAACAGGCCGTGCAGTGCACCGGACAGCTCATGACGGTGTACCAGACCCAGCTCGCCGACACGCAGCGGCAGCTCCTTGTAGGAGTGCGGCTGAGACTTGTAGACCAGCATGCCGCCCGGGCAGTTCATCGGCTTGATTGCGTAATCCTCGTCGTCGATGACGGTGGTGTACATGTTCTGCTTGTAGTGATCCCAGTGACCGGAGCGCTCCCACAGCTTGCGGTTGAGGATCATCGGGGTGGAGACCTCAACATAGCCGTAGCGCTTGTGTACCTCGCGCCAGTAGTCGATGAGGGTGTTCTTGAGGGTCATGCCGTTGGGCAGGAAGAACGGGAAGCCGGGGCCTTCCTCGGTCAGCATGAACAGACCCAGCTCCTTGCCGAGCTTGCGGTGATCGCGCTTCTTCGCCTCTTCCAGCATATTCAGGTACTGGTCGAGCTCGTCCTTCTTCGGGAATGCAGTGCCGTAGATGCGCTGGAGCATCTTCTTGGAGGAATCGCCGCGCCAGTATGCGCCGGTAACGTTCATCAGCTTGATGCCGTTGCCCTTTACGCGGCCGGTGGAGTCCAGATGCGGGCCTGCGCACAGGTCGGTGAACTCGCCCTGCTTGTAGAAGGAAATGGTAGCGTCTTCCGGCAGATCGTTAATCAGCTCTACCTTGTACGGCTCCTCGCGCTCTTCCATGAACTTGATGGCCTCTGCGCGCGGCAGCTCGAAGCGCTCGAGCTTCTCCTTCTCCTTGCAGATCTTGCGCATCTCTGCCTCGAGAGCATCGAGGTGCTCCTGCGTGAAGGAGAACGGCGCGTCAAAATCGTAGTAGAAGCCGTTGTCGATGGACGGGCCGATGGCCAGCTTGACCTCCGGATACAGGCGCTTTACTGCCTGCGCGAGAATGTGCGATACCGTGTGACGGTAGGTGTCTCGGTATTCCTTGTTCTCAAACGTGTACTTGTTGTCTTCGGACACTTTTATTCAGACCTTTCTTGTAAAATCGAAGTGGATTATCTGTTATTGTGCAACAAAAAAGCGCTTCACCCCTGATTTCTCAGGGGTGAGCGCTTTGCCCACGGTTCCACCCTGCTTGCAGCCCCCTTGCAGGACTGCCGCTCGGAGTTCTTAACGCGAACGACACGGCACAGCATACTGTGGTTTTCCGCTGTGCGGCTCGGGAATCGGTACTGTTTTCTCCGCATTGCGTGTGCTTGCAGCCGTGGCGCACGCTCTCTGCCAAATGCTTTTCGGAAAACAGGATTTCCGTCATTGCCTATAACTTAATAAATACAGATTTATTATAACGCTCATATCCGCGCTTTGTCAACCGATTTCGCACGAAAAATGAGGAATTGAAAAATGCAGGATACCATCATTCTCCATTTTCCATTCTCAGTTCTCCATTACTGTGCCTTTGCCTTGGTAATTTTATCCGCAGCAAGCAAAATGCCCAGCTTGCCGGACTCATACGTCAGGCCGCCCTGCATATAGCAGACATACGGCTCGCGCATCGGTGCATCGGCGGAAAGCTCAATGGACGCGCCCTGCACGAACGCGCCTGCAGCCATGATAACCTGATCGTCGTAACCCGGCATTGCCCACGGCTCCGGCGTTACATAGGAATCGACCGGTGCACCGGCCTGAATGCCCTCGCAGAAGCGGCGCAGCGGGTCAGGCGCACCGAACGCGATGGTCTGGATGATGTCGTAACGCGGCTCCTCCGCCTTCGGGCTTACCTCGTAGCCGAGCTTTTCCATGACCTTTGCGCAGAACATCGCGGTCTTGATGGCCTGCATGGTGACATGCGGCGCCATGAACAGGCCCTGATACAGCAGGCGGTTCTGCCCCATCGTACAGCCGCATTCGCCGCCGATTCCGGGTGCGGTCAGCTTGTAGGAGGCGTTCTCAACCAGATCGGCACGGCCTGCAATATAGCCGCCGGTCGGGGCCAGACCGCCGCCCGGGTTCTTGATGAGCGAGCCGGCGATGATGTCCGCACCGACCTGCGTCGGCTCGATCTCCTCGGTGAACTCGCCGTAGCAGTTATCGACCATGATGGCCGCGGTCGTGTTGACCTCGCGCACCACCTTGCAGATCTCGCCGATTTCCTCAACGGAGAGCGTCTTGCGGACGCCGTAGCCGCGGCTGCGCTGGATGAACACCAGCTTGATATTCTCATCTGCCGCCGCTGCCTTGATGGCAGGCAGGTCAGGCTCACCGTCCTTGAGGTCAACCTGCTTGTAGCCGATGCCGTAGCTCTTCATGCTGCCGCAGTAATCACCGGTGATGGTGTTCTGCAGGGTGTCATACGCCGGTCCGGTGACGGACAGCACGGTGTCGCCGGTCTTGACGGCGGAGAACATCGCGCAGGAGAGCGCGTGTGTGCCGTTTACAAAGCCGATGCGCACGAGTGCGGCCTCGGTGCCGAAAATATCGGCGTAGATCTTGTCGAGCGTGTCACGGCCGTAGTCGTCGTAGCCGTAGCCGGTCGTACCGGCAAACAGGTTGTCGGATACACGGTTCTTCGCAAATGCCGCCAGCACCTTCTCGGTGTTGCGGTCGCAAATCTCCTCGAGACGCTCGAAATACGGACGGATCTCGCGTTCAGCCTCACGGTCGAGCGCACGAATCTCCGGTGAAATCTTAATATATTCAGACATTTATGTGTAATCTCCTTCTATCAGAGTGAAGAGTGGAGAGTTAAGAGTGAAGATAACGAAACGGTTTCGCTGTCTCTCCACTCTGCAATCTCCACTCTCCACTTTTTCTATATAACGCTTTCGCCGTCCGGCAGCGTAAACAATTCACTGTCCGGCGTTTCCGTGCTGATTTCGCTGACGGTGACCTTGCGCGTCAGCGTATCGCCGTCATAGAACGACGCCTGCGCCAGCAGACCGCTGACCGTTGAAATGCCATATACACAGCGATAGCCATCCTGCTCAAATGTAACGGCAATACACGGTTCACCGTTAATGTCCTGCCGACCGGCAGCAGTCAACTGTACTTCGTCAGCCAGAACATCCTCGTACGTCGGCAGCATAGCCGCTGCGTCATCGGTTAAATCGCCGGCTTTGCCCTGATAAGCAATGCTGTCCCCTGCATTCCACGCATACACCTTGCCGTCCGGAACGCGAATCAGCGTAGACTGCACCTGATTGTCACTGCCGAGTGTATCCGTGCGCATAACATTATCCCGCGCATAGCGATGGCAGTACAGAGCCGCCGAGCCGCCATCATAGTAGATCGTGTTCTCGATCCTGCTGCTGTATGCCGCCGGACGTGCGAGCGTCGCAATGACGGTCTTGGCGTTATTGACATCAATAGTAATATCATCCACGCTCTGCCCGGTGAGCAGCGCACTGCCTGCACCGACCGTTGGCGAATCACCCTCACTGCCGGGCAGGATAATGCCGGTGCTGCTGCCGTGCATCCAGCCGGAGGACAGCACAAAGCTGAGCACCACCAACAGCACGAGCACGGTAGCGCCCGCAGCCGCAATCTTCGGCGTAGTGTCCGGCAGATAGTGTTTCGGTGTGTGCTTCTCTTTTTTTACGGGTTTCACGGGTTAAACGGAGCCGGACCATCCTCGCGCAGACCAAAATACTGCTCGATCGCCTGCACGATACGCTGCGAGGTCTTTCCGTCGCCGTACGGATTGACAGCGTGCGCCATTTTTGCGTAAGCGTCCTTATCGTCGAACAGCTCACGCGCGAGCTTAACGATATTGGCCTGCTCCACGCCTGCCAGCTTGACCGTACCGGCCTCGATGGCCTCCGGACGTTCGGTCTCGCGGCGCAGCACCAGAACCGGCTTGCCGAGACTGGGCGCCTCCTCCTGCAGTCCGCCGGAGTCGGTCATGATGAGATAGCAGCGTGCCATCAGGTTGTGCATCTCGTCCACGGCCAGCGGATGGATGAGGTGAATGCGGTTATTGCCGCCGAGGAATTTCTCCGCAGTCTCGCGGACATACGGGCTGAGGTGCACCGGATAAACGAAATGTACATCCGGGTATGCCTCGCTCAGCTCGGCAATGGCGCGGCAAATGTTCTCCATCGGCTCGCCGTAGTTCTCGCGACGGTGCGCGGTAACGAGGACAACGCGGTTGTTCTCAAAATCCAGCGTCTTGAGCTGCTCATCACGGAACTCGAAATCCGGCTTTACGGTCATGTGGATCGCGTCAACAACCGTGTTGCCCATGACAAAAACGCCGTCTGTGATACCTTCCTTGGCAAGATTATCACGGTTGCGCGGCGTCGGCGCAAAGTGCAGCGTTGCAATCTGACCGGTCAGCTTGCGGTTCATTTCCTCCGGGAACGGGCTGTACTTATCATAGGTACGCAGACCGGCCTCTACATGACCGACCGGCACCTTGTGGTAGAATGCCGCAAGCGCACCGGCAAAGGTAGTCGAGGTATCACCGTGGACGAGCACGATGTCCGGCTGTGCCTTTTCGAGCACCTCATCCAGACCGTGCAGGCTCTTCTCGGTAATAGTCGCCAGCGTCTGACGCGGCTGCATGATATTCAGGTCGTAATCCGGCTTGATATCGAAAATATCGAGCACCTGATCGAGCATCTCGCGGTGCTGCGCGGTAACGCACACGATGGACTCGGTGTTTTCATTCTGCTCGAGCGCGTGCACCAGCGGCGCCATCTTAATGGCCTCCGGGCGGGTGCCGAAAACCGTCATTACCTTGATTTTATTCATCGTCTTTATCCTCCTTGTTTTCGGGAGCGTGTTTGCTCCAGTGTTCCGCACCGTAAATGATGCCTGCGCCTACCAGAATCGCGACCAGAACCGCCAGCAGCAACACGATCGCCTTAACCTCGCCGGACGAGGTGAGCACCACGGCGGTCAGGCCGAGTGTTGCGCTGATAGCGTACAGGATGGCAACCGCCTGCTTCTGGTTGAAGCCCATGTCGATCAGCTTGTGATGCACATGGCCGCGGTCCGGGCTCATCGGACTTCTGCCTGCCGCCACACGACGGATGATGGCGTTGGCTGTATCAAAAATCGGCAAGCCGAGAATCAGGAACGGCACCGCAAACGAGATGACTGCGTAAAATTTGAACAGACCCATGATGGACACGGTCGCCAGCATGTAGCCGAGGAAGGTCGAGCCGGTGTCGCCCATGAAGATCTTAGCCGGGTTGAGGTTGTACGGCATAAAGCCGATGCACGCGCCAGCGAGCGCCGCCATCGTGATGGCAATCGGCATGTTGCCGGTCAGCAGTGCAACGGCAAGCATGGTAATCGCCGCGATGGACGAAACACCGACCGCAAGTCCGTCCAGACCGTCAATCAGGTTTACCGCATTCGTGATGCCGACAATCCAGATAATCGTGACCGGCACTGCCAGAATGCCGAGATGGACAAACGGCGTATCCGACAGCGGATTCAGATTGGTGAACAGACCAATCTGCAGATCGCCGATGCAAACCGGAATGGCTGCCGCCACAATCTGCACCACGAATTTGAGCTTGGCGCCGAGCGCCAGCACATCATCGAAAATGCCGAGTGCGACAATGATGGCCGCTCCGAGCAGGACGCACAGCATGGTCTCATCAAGCTGCCCGAAAATCAGAATCGAACACAGGAAGCCGCCGTAAATGGCCAGACCGCCCAGCCGCGGGATCGGCTTTTTGTGCATGCGGCGTGCATCCTTCGGCACGTCGATCGCGCCGACCTTGTGTGCAAAGTTCTTGACCGGCGGTGTGAAAAAATAGCTCAGCACGGCAGCTACGGCAAACGCTGCAATGATCGTGCCGATAACAATATATTCAGACATGGTTTACTCCCTTTTGGCTCAGCGTGCGACAAAGCCTACCTTTCGATAAACCTTATCCAGCGTTTTGCGCGCCAGATAGGAGGCCTTCTGTGCGCCCTCCTTGTAGACCTGCTCCAGATAATCCTTGTTGTTCAGCAGATCGGTGGTCTTTTCGCGAATCGGACGCAGCAGCTCGACAACGGCCTCGCCGACTGCGGGCTTGAACTCACCGTAGCCCTTGCCGTCAAACTCGGCTGCCGCCTGTTCGATGGTCTTGCCGGTCGCCAGTGCGTAAATCTGCAGCAGGTTGGAAACACCCGGCTTGTTCTGCGGGTCAAAGATGATGCGGGAATCCGAGTCGGTAACCGCACGCTTGAACTTACGCATAATGTCCTCCGGCTTGTCCATCAGCAGAATATAGCCGTTCGGGTTCGGGTCGGACTTGCTCATTTTGCTGTTCGGGTCAACCAGGCTGGTAATCTTGGCACCCTCGCCAACCTTCGGGTAGTAGCCCTCCGGAATGGTAAAGGTGTTCGGATGCAGATTGTTGAAGCGGTTTGCAATATCGCGGCAGATCTCGATGTGCTGGCTCTGGTCCACGCCGACCGGCACAAGGTCGGTCTGGTACAGCAGAATGTCAGCCGCCATCAGAACCGGATAGGTGAACAGACCGACATTGATGTTGTCCGCGTGCTTGGCGGATTTGTCCTTGAACTGGGTCATGCGGGAAGCCTCGCCGAACATGGTGAAGCAGTTGAGCACCCACGCCAGCTCCGCATGCGCGGGCACATGGCTCTGGATGAACAGAATGCTCTTTTCCGGGTCCAGACCGCAGGCAATGTACTGCGCGATCAGCTCAAGCGTTGCACGGCGGAGCGCCGCGGGCTCCTGCCGGACCGTGATGGCGTGCTGATCGACCACGCAGTAAATGCAGTTGTACTGCTCCTGCAGGATCGGGAAATTGCGGATAGCACCCAAATAGTTACCCAGCGTCAGCTTGCCGGACGGCTGCACGCCGGAGAAAATCGTTTTTTTCTGGTTATCGCTCATGTATATACTTCCCTTGCTTAGAATTTTTCGGTTCAATTCACCCCGAAAGGTTTCCATACTTAATTGTAATGATACCACACTTTAGGAAAGGTTGCAACCGTTCAAAAAGTTAGGAGGTAGGAGTGAGAAGATAGGAGTGGACAATGATGAACGTTTTCCGCAGGGGCGCACAGTGTGCGCCCGTCCCAGCGGCCTGCAACGGATAAAGAAAAAGGGCGCACACTGTGCGCCCCTACGGGAGAGCTGAAGGCAGGAAAACTCCTGCCTCCTAACTCTTCACTGTTTGTTTACTCTGGCCGTTCCTTGACCTTCCGCAAAATGGCCCACTCGCTGACCTTGAACGGGAACGCAAAGTGTACGCGCATCTGCGGCACATTGAACAGCTCGCGCTTCACGCCCTCGTCGTCGGTGACGTTCTCCGCGCGGAACACATACGGTGCCTGACCCGGCTGGATCAGCTCCAGCTCTTCCCCATCGAAAAAGCGGTTCTTGAGCGCGAACACGGCTTTGCCGCTGTCGTCACACTCGACCGGCATGCCGACAACCTCATACTCGCGGATATACTGGCTGTCGCCGTAATGCTGTCCGTTTTCCTGATTGCCGAAGTAGAAGCCGGTGTAATACTCGCGGTGGCTGACCTTATTGACCTCATCGCGGCAGAACTGCGGCAGAACGAAGTTTTCCGGGTCCTTTTTATAGGTGTCGATCGCGGCACGGTATGCACCGGTAACGCAGGCTGCATAGTACGCAGTTTTATTGCGGCCCTCAATCTTGAACGAGGTAATACCGGCCTCGATCAACTCCGGAACGTGCTCGATCATGCACATATCCTTGGAATTATACAGGTAGGTGCCGCGTCCGTCCTCCTCGACCGGGAAGAACTGCCCCGGACGCTTCTCCTCCATCAGAGAGTAATTCCAACGGCACGGCTGTGCGCATGCGCCATGGTTGGCGTCGCGGCCGGTCATGTACTGCGAGATCAGGCAGCGGCCGGAGTACGAAATGCACATAGCACCATGAACGAAGGCCTCAATCTCGAGTTCCTTCGGGGTTTTTGCACGGATTTCGGCGATCTCCTCAAGGGAAAGCTCGCGCGCGAGCACGATACGCTCGGCGCCTTCATCCGCCCAGTAGTTTGCCGCCTCGTGGTTAAGGATGCTGGTCTGGGTCGAGATGTGCACCGGAACCTTGGGCGCGTATCTGCGCGCCATGCGCAGCACGCCTACGTCCGCGATGATGAGTGCGTCCGCGCCTGCGTCCTGCAGCAGCTCCAGATAGGCCGGAAGTGCCGGAAGGTCGCGGTTGGACGGCATAATATTGACTGTAATGTAGCACTTGACGCCGTGCGCGTGCGCGTAGGCAATACCCTCGCGCAGCGCGTTATCGTCAAAGTTGGTTGCAGCGGCACGCATGCCGAAGCGCGTTCCGGCCATATAGACCGCATCCGCGCCGTAGGCAATGCCAAACCGCATTTTGTCCAGATCGCCTGCGGGCGACAGTAATTCAGGTGTGTTATTCACCGGTTGCCTCCGTTGTCGTCGTATCTGCCGAAGCGTTTGCAGCCTGCGCCTGTGCCTGATTAGAAGCCTCGATGTTGCGCTCGTGCTCCTCATAGCTACTTGCAAACAGGTGCGAGCCGTCCGGCATAGCAACGTAATAGTAGTAATTGTTGTCCTCCGGATGGCTTGCTGCGTACAGCGAAGCATGACCCGGGTTGCAGATCGGTCCGGGCGGCAGACCCTCGTGGTTGTAAAGGTTGTACTCGGAATCCGACTTGAGATCCTCGTCACTCAGCTTGCCGCCGGTGCGTCCCAGACCATACAGAACGGACGCGTCCACCTGCAGATACGGGAACTCGGAGGAATTGTTCAGACGGTTGTAGATAACGCCCGCAATGCGTGCGCGCTCATCGTCACGCTGTGCCTCACGCTCGATGAGAGAGGCGATCGTGACAATATCGTGCATCGAGCGGCCGAGATTCTCCGCGCCGGACTTGATGTCCGCATCGTACTTGTTGCCGAAGTTGTTGAGCATCTTGTTGATGGTATCGACTACCGCAGCGTTGCCCTTGTATACCTCATAGGTATCCGGGAACAGATAGCCTTCCAGCCAGCCTTCCGCGGCCGGTTTTTCATCCTCAAGGAAATCGTGCTTGAAGGAATATTCATTCAGCACCTCATCCAGTGCATCCTCGGTGCAGATATGGTTGTCCAGCAGCACCTGACGGATCTGCGAGATGGAATAACCCTCCGGGATGGTAATCTGCACGGTCTCCGTGCTTGCAGTGTTGGCCAGCGCGTCTACGATCTGACCGTAGTCCATCGACGGGTTCAGCTGATAGGCGCCTGCCAGAACCGAGGTATCGGTCTGGTGCTTGAGCGTCAGATACAGCTTGAACACCGAACGATAATTGATAACGCCCTGGTCGTCCAGCTCCTTGGCGAGCGAGGATACCGAGGTGTTCTCCGAAACCGTGATCTCCTTGACCGCATCCGCCTTGACAAAGGCAAAAATGTCGTTTGCCATGAACAGCGCCGCGATCGACAGCACCACCGAAACGCCGACTACTGCGATCATGTACACCATCGAGCCTGCACAGCCTGCGTTCATCCGGCGGCGGCTTCGGCGGCGTTTGGGCTGCTTCTGCGGCGGCTGCGGCTCTCGATTGTCATCGAAATGCTCCGGCGTGAACTGTTCAGGCACCGGGGGTTCCGAGCCCGGCAGCGGTACACGCCGCGTTTCATCGTTGTTAAAATGATTATCCATAATTTACCTCTCTGCGGGTCAGCCTCAGCCGATCCAGTAATTCAGAATGATTTTACCGGCAAATGCCAGCGCGAACACAATAAATCCGGGCTCTTTCACCAACAGCCACAGGTCATACCAGCCGGCGCTGACCTCAAAGCGCGGAATGGAACCGCGCGCCAGCATTTTCCCCAGCGTATCCAGCGTTAAGAACGCAAACAGCAGGAAAAAGAGCACAGTCAGCGGCAGCAGGATGTTCCAAATGCCGAACGGTGCATAGGTGTCTGCCATCCACTGCATCACCACGGTGACAAATGCCGCCGCAGCATGGGAAAGCACCGCCGCCCATACGGTATCAAACACATAGGTCAGATAGGTAAACGCCAGACCGGCGCAGAAGCCTGCCGCCAGATCAAGCGGACTGCCGTGCAGCAGTGCGAACACAATGCCGCCGAACAGCAGGCATGCCGAGGTACCGACTTCTTCACCGTACACGCTGAACAGCGCACCGCGTAAATAGATCTCCTCGACCAGAGCTGCTATCACAACACCGATCAGCAGCCGCCATGCAAATGACATACCGCCGAGCGGCATCGGCAGGGATGCAATCGTCAGCCGGAGACCGGTATGCGCCAGCAGACGGTATTCCAGCATGTTCAGGCTGATGGCAGCAAACGCGGTCGCCGCGCCCATAAACAGGATGAGCAGCCAGCCGCCCTGACGCGGCATTTTGAATGCAAGACGCTGCTTAAAGCGCTCCCGATCCATGCCGGGCAGCGCCATTGCAAGCGCCAGACCGAAGCACACGATCTCACCGAGCGCCATCAGCGACGGCGGCAGATTGAAGTGCGTGATCAGCTTTTCCATGCCTGTCAGCAGGCAGAAGCACACAAACAGGCTGAGACCCGGCAGCAGTGTGCGTTTATCTTGATTCATCGGTGCGCAGCACCTCTCTTTCGGTGATAATGTAATGACAGCGGCGGTCAAACGCCTCGTGCGGCAGGGCTGCGCTCATGCGCCGAGAGGCACACAGCGCCGCACAGACCGCGTTTGTCCGGCTGAGGAACCGGTCATAGTAGCCGCCGCCGTAGCCGAGACGGTACCCTTTTCTGTCGCACGAGAGCGCAGGCGCAAGAATCAGGTCGATGTTCTCCGGTGCAATCTCGGGCGCCGTGTCGGACGGCTCCAGGATACCGTAGTGACCGGTCTGCAGCTCGGAGAGCGCGGTGATTTTCCTCGCGGTCATGCTGCCGCCCTTGCCGCACAGCGGCACGCAGACCGTCCTGCCGGACGCAAGCGCGTTTTCGAGTACCATGCGGGTGTCAATCTCCTCAGCAGTCGAAACATAGCAGAAAATGCATTCTGCCCGCTGATAGAACTCGCTTTGCAGAATGTTCTGTGCGATGGCGCGATCAATCGCCTGCTTTTCCACGGCGGACAGACTTGCCCGTTCGGCAAGATAGCGCCCCCGCAGCGTTTTCTTATCCGTACACATGATGTACGACCGACTCTGCGATCTCGTCTGCCTTGGCCTTGCCGCACAGCGCGGTAATCAGCTCACACGCGAAATCCAGTGCGCCGCCGACGCCGCAGCCGGTGATGATCCTGCCATCGGTGACTGCGTTTTTCTTTTCCGGGGTCGAACCCTTCATGCCGTCCTCCATGCCCGGATAGCAAGTGGCTTTCTTGCCCTCGAGCAGACCCATGCCGCCCAGAATGATGGACGGAGCCGCGCAGATTGCCGCAACGTACTTGCCTGCATCTGCCATCGTGCGAACCGCATCGGTAACGCGCTTGTCCGCGTACAGATTGGTCGTGCCCGGCATGCCGCCCGGCAGAACGAGCATATCGGCCTTTGCAAGGTCAACCTCGTCCATGGACAGGTCGGTTACGACATTGATGCCGCGTGCACCGCACACGGTTGCACCGGTCACACCGACCAGCCTGGTCTCCACGCCTGCGCGGCGCAGAAGATCGACCGGAGTCAACGCCTCGACTTCCTCGAAGCCCTCTGCCAGTAATACATATACCATGTTTGTCACACCTTTCAGTTGAGCATTAAATTCATATATCCAGCGGTTTCATCCGCTTTCTCATGCCATTTGCATACGCCGAGTGCGGTTTCTGCGCCAATCTCCGTCACGGTGAGCGTGCCGCGGCCGAGCGTTTGCAGCAGACCCTGCAACTGCGCGTCATCTGCGCCGAGCAGCTCCTGCGCATTGTCCTCCCAGCAGAACGCATAGCCGGTGAGCGTTTCGTCCTTGAACCAACCGTATACGCCCGCACCAAGCGTGTCGAACAGCGCAAGCTGCGCGTTCCAGTACGCCGTGTCCCGCTCGATGCGGCATTTCGGCACCAGTTTGTCATACAGCGCCGCCAGTGCAGGCACATCCGCCGAGGTCAGCCGCTGAGGTGCTTCGCGCTCCCCTGCCGTGCGGGTAATCTCCCGGCGGGAAATATGGAAGAATGGCTCGTAGCCGAACGGTTTGTAAAAATCAAACAGCCACTTTTCTGCCGGAATGAGCACGGACGCAATGCGCCCCGCTTCCCTGTCCAGCTCGAACGAGCGCTCGAGCAGCCGCGCCATATAACCCTTGCGGCGATGCTTCGGGTCGGTGCATGCACCGTAAATATACGTTGCCTCGCGGGAGAGGCCGCCCACCGTCATGCGGTACGGGAGCATCTGCACCATCGCCACGAGCGTTTCGCCCTCAAGATACAGCAGCGTATATTTCTCTTTATAAAAGTGCGCGAAGAAGTAGTCGTTGAAGCCGCCCTCATCCGGAAAACAGGTTTCCCAAAGGGCACGAACGGCAGGAAAATCGCCTTTTTCGGCAAATCGCATCATTTCAATCAACCTTTCGGCACAGCCATATATTTCACGCCGCGCATGACCGGATAATAGGACTTTTTCGCCTTGCGCAGACCCTCGAGTCCCAGATCCTCCTCGCGGTTGACGTATTCCACATCATTGCAGTTGCGCTGTACGAACTGCTGGTTGATCATCTGGTACGCGCCCTGAATCGTGTGGTCGGCCTTTTCAATCTGTACCACGAACATATCCGACGTAGCCTTGCAGCCGAATGTGAACGCGATAACCTCGCCGTCCAAGCGGAGCAGTCCGCCGCGCAGATTCAAGTAGTCAAAGTTGTGGAGCGCCTGCACGATTGCGCAGGTCTCGCCCTCAAAATCGCGCTCGCGTGCACAGCCGTTCAGGTTGCACCAGTGGATGTGGAACGCGAAGGCATCCTTGATGTTTTCCCTGGTCATATCCTCGTAGCTCCAGCGGCCCTCATAGGCGGTCTTGAAGCGGTTGACGAGGTTGCGCTTGCTCTGCAGCTTTTTGCCGGACAGCGTGCGCAGCTTTTCCGCGAGGTAGATATAATCGTCACCGTCCTCGCTGTCATGCGAGAATGTGAACTTGCCCGGGCGAACGGCTTCGATACGCTCGATCATCGGCTCAGCAACCGAGACGATGACGAACGGAAGACCGCGTTCGGCGGCATCCTGCTCAAGCGCATCCAGCGCAGCGCCGAGGTCGCCCTGACCCACAGGCGCAAGATAGCAGTCGTGTCCGCCGTCCAGCGGGCTCATTTTGACAAGCATAAAGCCGTCCTTGAAGCAGATCTGCGTGTTGTAGTGGCCGCGCCACATGAAAAGATCGACAAAGCAGCGCTCACACAGATGATAGTTGTAATGCGAGCCGCAGTGCTCGACCATCGGTTTATCTTCTAAGGTAATTTCTCTAAACGGTAACATATAATTCCTTTCGCAAGATTGATTTGAGGATTACTTACCCTCGCGCAGCGCCTGATAGTGCGCGCGCACTTCTGCGGCCTTGCCGCAGGACATTTTGCCCTCTGTGCAGACACCGTCCACGCAGGCCGGTCCGCAGTGACCAAACAGCGTCGGCGCAACAGCGTATACCTGCTTGTACATCTCCTCGGCAAGCGCACGGATCTCCCACTGAGCGCGATTGCAGCAGCGCAGGCGGAAAAAGTTCTTCAGGCTGCGGGCGTTCGCCGTCATGACGATGCGGGTCGCGCAGGCATTCGGCAGAACGTAGCGTGCGTCCTCAATGGCGTGCTTTTCAGCCTTGCTGCGGGCGGTCTTCTCCGGAATGCCCTGCTCGATCAGCTCCTTGAGGTAGCCTTCCATCAGCACGGCCGTCAATTCCTCGTAGGTGCGCTGGTCGTCCTCCATCGCCTGAATGAATTTTGCCCGGGCAGCCGGAATTTTATCAATCTCCGGCGGAACAACATACTCGAAGCCCTTCTCACGCACATAGCGCTGGCTCTGTACCGAGAACGATGCAATGCGGTGGCGCGTGATCTGTGCCAGCAGAGAACGTGATACACCCTCGATTGCAAAGGTGAACGACACATGCTCGATCGGGCTTTCGTGTCCGATCTCGGAAAGCATGTTGACAAAGCTCTCGGTCTTTTCCTCGGTCAGACCATCCAGCACGCTGTCAACGTCCGTGGAGGAATAGCAGTTCTTTGCTGCAGCCGCGACCAGCTTTTCCGGGTCCGGCGTGTAAGCAAGCAGTTTTACTTTCATTCTTGTCACTTCCCCTTCCTGCCGAAAAGCCGCTCCTTGATAACGATGAGCAGAAATTTCGGCAGCTTCATCATGCGGCCGATACGGCTGGGCTGCTTGAGCAGGCGGTAAAACCACTCCAGACCCAGCTTAATGAAAATATCCGGCGCGCGCTTGGCAACGCCTGCAAACACATCCAGCGAGCCGCCGAGACCGCAGAACAGTGTGCTGTGGATATCGTCCATGTTGTCCGCGATAAATTTCTCCTGCTTGGGCGCACCCAGACAAACGAACACAACATCCGCACCGCCTGCGGCGTTGATGCTGTCCACAACCTCCTGCGGGTCGGAGAAATAGCCGTCATGCGTGCCGGCGAGCACCAGTCCCGGATACTTCGCACACAGATTTGCACCTGCCTTTTCGGCAACACCGGGCTTCGCGCCCAGCAGATACAGGCGCATGTTCTCCTTGGCCATCGCGGCAACAAGGCTCTCGGCAAATTCAATGCCGGCTACCTTGCCCTGCAGCTTTTCACCGAGGATCTTCGCAGCATAGATGATGCCAATGCCGTCCGGCAGGACAAGCGTCGCATGGTTGACAACGCCCATGAATTTTTCGTCATGGCGGCAGAGATCGACGATCTCCGGATTCGGGGTAACAACGTAGCCCTTCTGCCGGGAACGGATCTTGCTCATTGCAAGCTCAACAGCCTGCTGCTTGGTAACAGCGTGAAATTGCACGCCCAGAATAGAAGCAGTATTCATCTTCGTATCTCCCATATTTTCCAGCCTTTTATTTGGCGATGAACATTCCTAATCTATTGTATTATACAGCAGCAAACTAAAATCTGCAAGCCCAGCTTGCAGAGAGTGAGGAGTAGATAGCGATAAACGTATCATGCAGGGCGGACTGATCCCGGCCCGCCGCCTGTAAGTATATGCAGATCGTTGCGAACGGCGGCATGAGGTCATACCGCCCTGCGATATGCCTGGCAAACATCGTTCTCTTTCCGCATAAGCTGATACAGAGGGAGGTGAACCCATGGAAGAACTAACGCAGTATATCAAGGCGGATTTCGCGGTTCTGGTAGCGGTTTTGTACTGCATCGGACGCGGACTCAAAGCAATACAGCGGTTTCCCAATCAATTTATCCCTCTGGCACTCACGTTCTGCGGGATCGGACTGGCTTGTCTGTCAGTCGCATCGCGCTATGCCAGCTACGGCAACTGGGCAGCCGCTCTGTTTGAAGGTGTGGTACAGGGTGTCCTGTGTACAGGCATGTCGGTCTATCTGAACGAAGTCATAGCACACTGCAGTTCAAACAAAGGAAACGACCCGCCGAAATAACACGCGCAAACAAAAAGAAGAACAAAGTGTTCCAACGATCTCAACGGCTTCGGATTTCCGAAGCCGTTTTCGTTTATCCTTATTGCATCAGCAGGCAATTTGCGGTACAATACCCATATAAACTCTGTCCCCTGCTTTTGGGACACCAAGGAGAGAGACACGCCTTGTACGATTTACAAACTCTGATTTTTTACGCCAAGGAGAAAAACACCTCCGATGTACATTTAACCGTTGGTCTCCCGCCGATGCTGCGTATCGACGGTGAACTGTGTACCCACGGTGACGTACCTCTGACCGAGCAGGATGTACAGGATGCGGCACAGCAGCTTGCGGATGAGCATCAGCTGCACGAGCTGAAAACCATCGGCGAGTCCGACTTTGCGGTGACGTTTGCCGATTCCGTGCGTATGCGCTGCAATCTGTTTCGCCAGCAGCACCACACGGCGCTGGCGCTGCGTCTGCTGCCGATGGAAATCCCGACTGCGGAGCAGCTTCGCCTGCCGGATATCATTATACAGCAGGCAGAAAAGCCGCGCGGACTGGTTATCGTGACCGGACCGACCGGCTCCGGTAAAAGTTCCACGCTGGCGGCACTGATCGACCATGTCAACCGCACCGCGGCACGCCATATCATCACGCTTGAAAACCCGATCGAGTATGTACACCCGCGCATTCGCTCAATGATCAACCAGCGTGAAATCGGTGCGGATACGGACAGCTTCGCAAGCGGCCTGCGAGCAGCTCTGCGGCAGGACCCGGACGTTATTCTCGTCGGTGAGATGCGCGATCTGGAGACCATTTCGACCGCTATCACGGCTGCCGAGACCGGTCACCTTGTATTCGGCACACTGCACACCAAGGGAGCTGCCGGTACGATCGACCGTATCGTGGACGTATTCCCGCCGGAGCAGCAGGAGCAGATTCGCATTCAGCTTGCCGAGGTGCTTGAGTGCATTGTCTGCCAGACGCTCATACCGCGCACCATGGGCGGCCGCGTAGCCGCATTTGAGATTCTGACCGGCACTTCTGCCGTGCGCAACCTGATCCGTCAGAACAAGTCGTATCAGTTGATCAGCACCATGCAAACCGGCCGCAATCAGGGTATGATGCTGATGGACGATTCGCTCGGGGAACTCGTCCGCAGCGGAGAGGTCCGCATCGACGATGCCGCCGCAAAGGCAGCCGACCCGGAAGCGTTTCCGCAGTCTGTCTTCCGATAAGATAACAAATCCCGCGTTGAATTTCACGCGGGATTTTTATGGCAATGCCGCATAAAGGAGCCGCAGCTTTCGCCTTATGCTTGCAGTGCGCCTGCTTTGGGAGCAGAATGCCGCAGGTTCGCTCTTACGTTAATTCTCCATTCTCAATTTTCCGCAACTCTACGGAGCGTTCATTGTATTCTCCTCCGTTTTCCGTATAATAGAACGCAAGGGAGGTGATCCGAATGGATCAGGTAAAAACCGGCAGACTGATCCGCGCTCTGCGGACAAAACTGGGACTGACACAGCTTGCGCTGGCCAAACAGCTTGGTGTCAGCGACAAAGCGGTATCCAAATGGGAGCGTGGGGTTTCACTTAGATAAAGATACCACATCAATCCCACGCTGACTTTTGCTCAACCGATACAGCCGGAGGGCTGGATAACAAGAAAAGGCGGTATGCGCCCCGTGGAGGGGTAGCGTACCGCCTTTT